>NZ_JBDGDD010000039.1:0-17673 GCF_040909065.1 Ruminococcus sp. RTP21359st1_H3_RTP21359_211015 | reverse complement strand
GTTTGCTGTACCCTTTTTTCAAGATTAGATAGTTCTTTTTTGCTGTGTGATATATTAAAGCCCGTGAGCTTCCATATCGAGGAAATCCACGGGCTTTGTTGCGCTTTTTTTTACAGCGCCTTTTTTATTCGATCTCTTCGCTGTTGTCAGTATCAGTGCTTGTGATGATATTTGTTGCATATGTAAGTGTAAGCAGGCTGTCACCTAAATGGACATTTTCCACAACTATGTTTTCATAGTCGATGCTAAGATCATAATGTGAAAAATTCCAGAACGCTTTCAGACCAAGATTTACAAGCTGGTCTGCAATAGCCTGAGTGTTTGCCTTTGGTATACAAAGCACAGCTACAACAGGGGAGTTTGCTTCGCAAAAGCTTTCTATATCATTAGTGTGACGAATCGGTATGTTTCCTACCACTTCACCAGTGAGCTTAGGGTTTATATCAAATATGCCAATGAGATTGCAACCCCTTGTTTCAAAGTTAATATGTGTGGCGATAGCTTTACCAAGGTTTCCTGCACCGATAAGTATGGTCTTGAAATGCTTGTCTACTCCGAGTATCTTGCCTATTTCCATTCTAAGCTCGTCAACGTGATAGCCATATCCCTGTTGACCGAATCCGCCAAAGCAGTTAAGGTCTTGTCTTATTTGTGAAGCCGTGAGTTTCATTCTCTCAGAAAGCTCCCTTGAAGATATTCTTTCAAGTCCTTCTTTTTGAAGCTCACCTAAAAATCTATAATAACGTGGCAGTCGTTTTATTACTGATGCGGATATCGAACCGTCTTTAGACATATATTTACACTTTCCTTTACTAATAAACATGATTGATAAATAAATAACAATATCACATAATATAATAGCACTAATCTTTTCTTTTGTCAAGGACTTGTAAACTCTCTGCGGTCTTAAAAAAAGCAGCCTCGTTTTACAGAAGCTGCCTTATGTACATTAATTTTATTCTAGATCTTTTTTCTTTACAGAAGCAACACAGAAGTCGATGCGTTCTTCATCATCTTCTTCATTTCCTGAACCTGTGAGAGGAACTCCTTTTGTTGGATCGATCCCGTCAACGGCTGTAACAAGTCCTGTGCCCTCACCAATAGAAGCACCCGGTACTCTGAACTTTGTAATGTCGATAGGCTCGATAGAGGTCTCAACAGGCTTTTCAAGCTGTGGTATCCACTCGTATGGTACACGATAAGCTCTGTAGATCATGTTGCTTTTGAATGTTCCAGCAAAATTCTTGAAATAAGGGTTTACAAATTCCCAAACTATTTCATGGTCAGGTGTGACCTCAAGAAGATGTCCATCTGAACCTTCCGTAATAAGAGTGTTTCCGTTCGGAAGTCGCTGTGCAGAGCTGATGTATGAGCTATAGAACTTAGAAGCGTCAGTAAAAAGCAGATTTCCTGCTTCAAGGGGAGTGTACTGCCATGTTATTTCAAGTGTAACAGGATTGAATTGAAGTACTCTTGAGTAATCCCTGTGTGCATTGTTCACGCCTGTGAGGGAAGCAGGGTTAGGTGTGCCGTAGCCACCCTCGCCACCGTTATCGAATACCAACAGGTCGCCCTCTCCAGTAAGTCCCTTTGGTATCATGTGCAGGTGGTGCTGACCAATTATCCAGCCAAGCTTCTTTGTGGCTTCGCTTTCGTTGAAGTTAGGACCTACACGCCATACTATCTTACCTGTTGATTTCTCGATAATTCCGAGTATGTTTGAGTTTCTTGCGTCAAATATGATATTGTCCGGGTGGAAGCGTTTGTCGCCTGCGTCATACCACTTATTTTCGCCAAGGGTAGAAAAGTTGTTTATGTGCATCCAATCTCCACCTGCCTCACCGTGAAGACCAGGGTTTCTGAACAATGCGTTCTTTGCGGCCTCGTCAAAGCCAAGCTCATCAAAGTGGTCGCTTGCACGCCAGCTCCAAATTATATTGCCTTCCCAATCCACTTCGATGATCTTATCGTCGATAAGTCTTTTGTCTGAAATATCGTGGTTGTAGAGGTTCTCGTGAGTAAGGATAAGTGTATTGCCACTGTCTGTCTTTGGTTCACCATTTGGATAATAGTAACCCACAGTGCTGCCCTCACGCTGAAAATCATGGTGCTGTCTAGCCATATAGACTGGTTCTTTACCCGGGTCGGCAATAAGTTCAGTTTTGTCGAATTTCCATACGATATGACCGTCCCAGTCTACCTGAACAAGATCAAGTTGATCCTGATATGCATATTTACCTCCTCTTGCTCCTGTTGTGCCCATTACATATCCGCCTGGGAGTATTTTGTTAGGAAATCCTCCCAGTCCAGCCCAAAGCTTTACTTCATTGCCATTCATATCTATGAGCAGAGCACCTTTAGCGGACGGGAAGATCGTATAGCCGCTGTAGGCTTTTTCTTTGTTGTATATTGTAACTCCTGTTGGATAAATGCTTGGATAACCCATGTCTGATTCCTCCTTGTTTATTTGTCTGCTTTTGTCAGGTCTGCCGTAACGTTATCTGGAAATGCTTTTTTTGCTGAGTCTGGATAATAAAATTCCCTTATGTTGTAACTGTTTGGATATTTACCATTCTCATACGCCCACTTGTTTATTTCATCAAGACGAGATGCAGCTTCCTCAGAAAGTCCCAGTTTAATACTGTACTGTTCCCAGTTTGTTTTGAAATCATCTGGTTCGATTCCATATTTCTTTGATATTTTTTCAGCCGACTCATCTAAGTTGTCATTTATGTATTTAACGCTTTCATCAAGTGCTTTAAGATAGTTCGTAAGAGTTTCAGTATTGTTCTTTGCAAAGTCGCTTGATGTTATAAGATAAGCAGATACGTTTATCCCTATATCTTTTGCAGATGCGACCTGAGTCCAGCCCTCTGCTTCATATTTTTTTATAGCTGAGCCTGTAACGATAGCGGCTGATGCCTCACCGTTATGTGCAACTGCTATCTGAGTTGATATGGAATCTGTGTTGACGTTTTTCTGCTTTGACGGGTCAAGTCCTAAATAAGTCTGAGCCTGCCAGTTGAAGTATTCTGAAACTGTTCCAATAGAAGTTATCCATCCTTCACTTTCATCTAAAGCATCAAGATTATCTTTGTATTTTGGTGCAACAAAAAGACCGCCGTTATATGAAACGCTAGAACTTAGATCTGAAAAAATCACAAGATTAGTGTTATCGAGAGTATTTCCAATTCTGTTTACAGCAGCAAAATCTGCAAGCAGTCCTGTATCTGCTGTGCCTGTTGCAATAGCGTCAACTGTGTTAATGCCGGCAGCGTATTCTGATGTTTCGAGAGATATACCATATTTCTCAAATATTCCTTGCTCCATACCGATATAGTCGGCATATTGATCTGGCTGACCTGTCATGTTCGCAACTCTCAAAACGCTAAGTTCTTTACCGTCTTTGGTAACCTTCTTTGCGGTTTTTCCGCTTGATGAACTACCGCATGATGCAAGAAGAGTTGCTGTCAATGCTGTCGACGCTATTATTGCGATTATCTTTTTTATGTTCATTTTTAAATCTCTCCTGTTAAATTAATTATTTTACGTCAAAGTGTTTAAGTTTTTTCTTGCCAATAAACTGTAGGATCCTGTCAGCAGCAAAGCCAATCACAGCAAGTGTGACGATTCCTGCAAAAGCCCAGCTTGTTTTGTAATAAAGCTTCGAGCTGTTTATAAGATAACCAAGGCCATCACTGCCGACCAGCATTTCAGCTGCCACAACACAGATGATAGCTGAGCTAAGTCCTAGTCTTATTCCAGTGTAGATATTAGATACCGCTGATGGTACAACTACTGTGAAAAAAACTCTTGCTTTTTTTGCCCCCATGCAGGAAGCTGCTTCCACAAGCTGCTTATCAGTTGAAGCCACACCCGCTATAGTGTTTACGAACATAGGGAAGAATGATGCGTAGAAAATAAGTGCTACTTTTGATTCTTCGCCTACTCCGAACCACATTAAAAAGAGTGTCGTCAATGCAATAGCAGGCACAAATCTGAAAAAGCTAAGTATAGGTTCAACGAGCCAGCGTACAGGTCTGAAATTTCCTACAATAAGACCCATAGGAACAGCAAAAATTATTGAAAGTAGCCAGCCTTTTATTACTCTTCCAACGCTTGCAACAATGTCACTCCAAAGAGTTCCGTCTTTGATAAGTTCCTTCATGCTGTCGATCGTTTCCTTTGGGCTTGGAAGAAAATATTCATCATATTTCAAAGATCCTATTCCCCAAAGGGCAATTATTGCTACCCATGATATGATGCCACATTTTAGTATCTTCTGTATAGCAGAGGACTTTGTTTTATTATTTTCCATCTTTAATGTCCTCCTTATTAAATGTAGTATAGCTCTGAGTCATCAAGAGCTTTGTTTACGAGAATATTTGTAGTGTTTTCATCAATAGTGTAAAGCTTCTTGATAAGTACTTTTACCTTATCACCTTTTTTCAGGCGGGAAGCGTTCAGCGGATATCTGCCTGTTACTGAGATACCGTCTATGGAAGCTTTAACCTCAAAGGCGTTTCCTCTGAATGATACATCTTCTACAACTGCGTCTTCCATAGAGCTTTCAAATGGGTGGTATTCACTGTCTTCGAATTTATTTATTTCAATAAATTCCGGTCGGATTATAGCTGAAGTCTTGCCCTCTGCTGTTTCAAAGCCTTTGAGCTTGCTGTAGTCCTCGATAACTGCGGACTGACCGATAAACTGAGCAACAAAAGGAGTTTTAGGTTCAAGGTATATCTCAACTGGATTGCCTATCTGCTCAACTCTGCCTTTGTTTGTGATAACAATTTCGTCTGCGACCTCTATTGCTTCGTCCTGATCGTGTGTAACGAAAATGCTAGTTATGCCTATTTTATCAATTGTATCACGAAGCCATGTTCTCAGTTCTTTTCTTACCTTTGCGTCGATAGCTGCAAAAGGTTCGTCAAGTAGAAGGAGTTCAGGCTGAGGTGCTAGTGCTCTTGCAAGAGCGATACGCTGCCTTTGACCTCCGCTAAGCTGGTCAGGATAACGCTTGCCAACGTCAGGCAAGCCAACAAGTTCAAGAAGCTCAGCCACACGTTGTTTGATAAACTTCTTATCTTTTTTCTGAACCTTCAGACCATAAGCTATATTATCGTAAACTGTCATAAAAGGGAAGAGCGCATAGCTTTGAAAAACAAATCCGATACCTCTTTCATTTGATGGAAGTTTGTTGACATTTTTACCATCTATAATAATATCGCCGCTATCCTGTTTTTCCAAACCTGCAAGCATACGCAGGATAGTTGTTTTACCGCTGCCGCTCGGTCCAAGCAGACCGATAAGCTTTCCCTTTTCAATACCGAAACTTACGTTATCCGAAGCTTTAAAATCGCCAAAGCTTTTATTAATGTTTTTTAATTCTATATACATAGCTGACAACTCCAATTTAGATATATTGCTGTGATAGTTCCAGTGTCAACATCGCTGCATTCGCTTATTGATCTTTGACAATTTAAGCTCCTCACTTTCAATTCATATCAAGCCGATATGATTAGTATGCTTTTATTATACATGATTTTATGGAAATGTCAATAGTTATAAATGATTTTTGTGAAATCATACATATATGATAGGAATACTTTATTATTGTTGTACATTTTATTCATAACTAACATATATGAGAAATATGATATACAGAAATGTTTGATAATACTCTTGACAAAGTGCGTAAATAGTGATATAATCACTATATTCATAGTAAAGCTATATGAATAATATAATATATATTGGAGGAAATAAAAAAATGCTTACAGAACTGACAAACCAGAATTACAACGAGCTGATATCAGCAGACAAACCGCTTGTTATAGAATTTTACTCACCTACCTGTGTTCACTGTAAAAGAACAGAGGCAGGGCTTAACGAAGCTGCAGAGGAGCTTGGAAAAACCGCTATCATAGCTAAGTGTGATATCACGTCTCAGCCAGATCTTGCGAAGAGATATGACGTTACAGCACTGCCAACACTCCTTTTTATAAAGAATGGTGATATCAAAAACAAGCTTGAGGGTTTTACGCACAAGCTGATAATTCTTGACAATATAAAGAGATTATAAAAAAATCAGTCCGATGTTTTGAGCATCGGGCATTTTTTTGAGCAAAAGGTCTTGACAAAGTAGGGAGTTTATGATAAAATAATAATGTTGTTTTGTATGCGGGTGTGGCGGAATTGGCAGACGCGATAGATTTAGGTTCTATTGGCAACACCGTGCAGGTTCAAGTCCTGTCACCCGCACCATACTTGTGCAATAAAATAGATGCACACCTCGAAAAGCTCGTATTTACGAGCTTTTTTTGCGTTTTGAGGGTAAAAATTTCAGGTGTAAAACCGTGGATGCTTTTCACCGGTTTTCACCAAAAAGGAAGTCGAACCCTACACAACAAAAAAATATCGAACATATGGATGATATCGGCACTGTGCATTGCGTCTTTGATAACGGCAGAACGCTCGGAGTTATCCCTGGTGTGGACGATTTCCATATCGTAAGTGAAGATAGTGAGTCAACAGAAGATGAAGAAATGAATATATCAATGTGACGGTCTAGTTTTGAAAAAAGCTTGACCGTTTTTTTGTTGGAAAAATCGGAAAGGAGATGATTCGTACTGATAAAATATTTTGATATCTTTGCAGGAATAGGCGGATTCCGTTTGGAACTTGAAAAAGCGGGCGGCTTTGAGTGCGTCGGTTATTGTGAAATAGACAAATATGCAAAGAAAGCATATGAAACGTTGTACGATACAAGAAACGAGGTGTATTACGATGACGCAAGAAAAATCGACCCAAACGAGCTGCCAAATTTCGACCATGGGTAAAAACTACTATCGACGGCAAGGAATACGAACTCGATATCAGCTTCAAGAAATACAAGCAGGTCGAGAGTATTTCGGACGAGATCGAAAAACAGAATATCGATGTTGATATTTCCGATTTCAAGAATTCTTCCGACTTTTATTTGTATTTAAGCAAGTTTGACGATCAGTCTTCTGAAGAAATATCGGTTAATGTTACCGGCAAGATGATCGTTCAGAAGAATATATCAAAAATTCCCTTGAAATTGCCGTATATTTGTGGTACAATTAAAGAACAAGTTAAAAATATTTACGACTCCAAGATTGTCGACACCGATCTGCTCAAAATCGGTATTAATAACGGTTATCAGCAGGTGATATCGGGACCCATGGCATACATTTCGACTATAACGGTCGGATATGTTCCCAACAAAGAGTTTTACAGCATTTTTGGAGACGGAACTCCAAGCAGTATCTATAATCTGAAAAATGACTATTGGGCACAATACGCCGATACTATTTCGCCTGCTCTTTACATTGACAACAAGATTATTTACGAGTGGAACGGCGCTTTAACGTCAATCGGCAAAACGCAGTATCTCAACATTGCTCCTGTTTCATCAAACGAAACATTCGAGGATACCAAGGAAATTCTTGTAGGTTCCGTAAACTGTATATCTACGGATAATCAAAATATTTCTGCGCAGTCGCTCTTGACAGCGTATGAAAAAATGCCGCTTACCGACGAGGAGCAGGCAAAGGCAAACAAAAGCAACGTCTACAACGATAAGTATATAGGCAACTTCCTCAGCCTTATTGAAACGACGTATTTCAGGCAGCTTGACATTGAGAATAAGGTACTGGCAGGGGCTAACCGTATCTATGCCGAAAGATATCTGAGCTACGGCGTATTCAGCTACGAGCCTTGCGTTACTGTTTCCGCATTTTCTAAGGATATCGAGACAAAAGGTTCGTTCAGCGTTGATATTCTGGGGAACTATGCCTCTACGGTAAGCTACAGGAATAACGCCGACGACGAATACGCTTATCGCTTTGCTTCGGGGTATGTTTCTTCTTATCTTGAAAGCTTGGTGCTGGAGGAGTATACGGAGGTTCAAGCGGGTAAAACAATTCGTTTTTCACATGACCCAACCGATATAAATTTCAAAGGAAAATCATTGTGGAATGAATGGGAGTATAAAAAAATAAATATGGGTATAAAAATTATTCTCGGAAGGAGATTTTTGGTATGCAACCTACTAACTATGAATTCCTAGATAAAATTGCAGATGTATTTTTATCTCAAAGAGCATGTGGCAATAACAATGAATTAATAGATACAGTTTCTTTTTATGACAATAAAATGTCTTCTATCGTTTATGATTATTATCCATTTGAGGTTGAAATTAGAGATAACAACTTATATTTTTTTATCATAACAAATCGCAGTGAAAAGAAAATGCTATTTTCGTCATCGCTTAATACCGACTTTGATAAGCTTTGTGACAGTTTGATAAAATGTATAACGACAGATGTAAAAAAGCAAATTCCCAAGAAATTTTTAAAAGCAAAGGGGTTTTTATAATGAATGAAAATCGAGCAGAAATAAAAGCCAAAATAGTGGAAACTGAAATGAAAAAATATTTTGGTAGTTTAGTTTCGAATTTTAATTTGATAGACGCTTTTTACGGCAATGGACATGAAGAATTTAGTTTGGGATTCAAGTATTGTGACTATTTTGATATGCGCTTTAATTATGGTCAAGGTGCTTGCGGATGCTGCATATGTTATGATTGGGGTGATAATAATGAGGCTATACTTATTAAAACCTCAATTGATGGTTGGTGGGAAAAAATTTCAATTCAATGGAAAAAATATTTTCATGAACTTAAAAAAGAACTGGATTTGCGTATTCCCGATGATTATTTAAAAGAATTTTTTTATAAATCCTAATACCGAAACAAATGTAGTGTGAACTAATGCGAATGCTACGGAACATATGGGGGAATATGTTGGTCGCTTTTAAAGTGTTGAAGGGAGAGATAGTTTTTGAATGATATAATCAGTACATTTAATGACTTGTATTATAAAATTCAAATATCTCATAATATTTGTTTGGCTGATGTAAGAAATATATGTTTGAAATCTTATAATAATTCTGTTGTCTGCGATGTTGATGGTGGCGCCCCGGAAATATATTACGAAATATTAGAGAGGGATTGTGGGCATTTTGCTGTTTTGAAAATAGAGCGAAACAGTCACGAGATTATATATGAAAGTGTTAATGCTGATTTCGCAGCAATTGCTCTTTTCCTGTTTCTTTCACGTCATCAAATAAAAAAAACTGATAATGATATTGAGATAGAAGAATTTATAAAAAAAGAAATTGCACACGGGAATATAGATTTGGCTAGACAGGTGATTGCTGAAAATTTTGGAGAAAAAACAATTTCGTTTGAAAAAAACGTATTCGATAAAATTTCTGTTATTACTTTGTCTACAAATAAAATTGACATTTTTTATCATGGCAATACAATTTTATTTTGTTCAGAATTTAATAAACCAGATCTTGAACGTGGATATTTAATTGCATTTAATAAATGCCGTATGATTAATATTTATCATAAAATAATGGTGAATATTACAAATATTATTCCCGATGTTAATGAAAACGAAAATAGAAAACTTAAATATCTATTTTTAGTTGGGGCTATGGAAAAATAAGTATATCAAGTATAATAACGCATACAATTTTTCTTGCTGACGGAGCATTTTTAGAGCCGATAGCTAACGTATTCATGCGAATGTATCATAGTTATTTTATTTCTTGATTTTTTTTTAGCTTAATGATATTGGGAGGGCATTGAGTTTATCTCAGTGTCCTGCTCGCTTTTCAATGAAAAAAAATATCCCCTCCAAAGCATTTGCCTTGAAGGGGATTAACTATATGCGTTTTACTGTGGCTTCTTAACGTCTGTCATAACTTCTTTAAGTCCTGTTGCAAGACCTGCAATACCCTGTATCTCACTTGGTATAATGATCTTTGTAGCCTTGCCGTCTGCTGCCTTAGCAAATGCTTCAAGGCTCTTGAGCTGGATTACCTGCTCGTTAGGGTTAGCAGCATTCAGCTTGACGATACTCTCGGCAATCGCCTTCTGTACCATGTCGATAGCCTGCGCTTCACCTTCTGCCTCAAGTATCTTCTGCTCCTTTACAGCGTCTGCACGAAGTATCATAGACTGCTTCTCAGCTTCGGCTGCAAGTATCTGTGACTCCTTGTCTGCCTGTGCTCTGAGTATCTTAGATTCTTTCTCACCCTCTGCAACAAGCACCTGAGATTTCTTCTCAGCCTCTGCCTGAATAACCTTTTCACGTCTTTCACGGTCAGCTTTCATCTGCTTTTCCATTGCGTCCTGAATTTCTCTAGGTGGAAGAATGTTTTTAAGCTCAACTCTCTGTACCTTGATGCCCCACCTATCTGTGGCTTCATCAAGAATTGCTGTGATCCTTGTGTTGATAATGTCACGGGAAGTGAGCGTAGCCTCAAGATCAAGGTCACCAACAATGTTTCTAAGTGTTGTTGCTGTCAGATTTTCAATAGCTGAGATAGGTCTCTCAACACCGTATGTGAACTGCATTGCGTTTGTTATCTGGAAGAACACAACAGTGTCTATCTGCATTGTTACGTTATCCTTTGTGATAACTGACTGTGGCTTGAAGTCAACTACCTGCTCTTTGATAGATACTCTTTTTGCAACTCGGTCGATAAAAGGTACTTTTACGTGAAGTCCCGTTCCCCATGCCGCATGAAAAGCTCCAAGTCTTTCAACTACAAATACATATGCCTGCGGTACTATCTTGATGTTGCTGATAACAATGATTATAAGCAATACGATGATAGCAAGTACGATATAAATTCCAGGTTCCATTATATGCCTCCTAAAAATAAGTTTATGTAAGCTGTTACTTTTCTTCTGAAACTATCAGCTTTGCACCGTCAATACGCACTACCTTCACTGGTGTGCCTTCTGAGATCTTTGAGCCGTCCTCAGTTCTTGCTGCCCAATCTGTGCCCTCAAGAGTGACCCTGCCTTTGTTCACAGAGTTATCTATAGGCTCAATAACTATTGCAGTTTTTCCCACATCAAGCTCGTAATTTGTTGCAACTGGCTTGTTCTGGAGCTTCTTGACCACAGGTCTTGTAAGCAAAAGAAGTATGATCGAGCTTACGACGAATACGATGCACTGTGTAAGGAAAGAAAGCTTAGCTATGGCACAAAACATCGCAATAAGCGCTGCTATAGCAAGCCATATAGACACAAGTGCCGTTCCTGTTGCGACCTCGCAAACAACAAAGAACACGAAAGCTAAAGCCCAGAAAACTATTTTGAGTGTAGCCATTGTCATATGATACCCCCTGTTCCTCTCATTTATTTAAGATTTATTATAACATATTATTTTAAAATTTACAATAGCTAAGACACAATATTTTTGCTGTTTTACCTTTAATCTTTAATGATTTTACATTGGCCGTACCATATTTTATTAGCTGTACTCTAATATATACATGTTGATGCTACTACATAAAGAAAAAAAGTATTTCGAAAAGATAGTTATATAAAAAATTTACAGTAAAAGCGGTAACCCGCTGGAGGTAACCGCTTTTACTATTTGTGTAATTATACGTTGTCGCTGAAATAAACATCATACCAAACAAGGAATGAGAACACTGTCCAGATCTTTCTTGAATAGTCATATTTGCCTGCACGGTGATCGTCAAGAAGCTGTACAAGCTTATCTGTGTGGAAGAACTGTGCCGACTGAGGAGAAGTAAACTTATCCTTTACTATATTATAATACTTATCTTCTTTCAGCCATACCCTTATAGGAACAGGGAAGCCGAGCTTCTTTTTCTTAGCTGTCTGTGGAGGGCAAGCCTGAAGTGCAGCAAGACGCATTGCATACTTCGTTTCAGTCTCAGTAACTCTGTCCTTTACAGGTATCTGCTCTGCAAGCTCCATTACCTTTCTGTCAAGGAATGGTACACGAAGCTCAAGGGAGTGAGCCATGCTCATTTTATCCGCCTTAAGAAGAATATCACCTGTCATCCATAGGTGCAGGTCAATGTACTGCATCTGTGTTACCTGATCCTGATCTCTTACCTTGTCATAGAACGGCTTTGTGATAGCCATAGCGTCAGGAGCGTTTGTCTTTATGCTCAAAATATCCTTACGCTCTTTCTCAGAGAAGATGTATGCGTTACCAATAAATCTCTCGTCAAGGTCCTTAGAACCTCTTATAAGATAGTTTATGCCGTGCTTGTGAGGCAGTTTCTCAGCAACTGCACCAACAGCCTTTCTGATAGGTCTTGGTATCTTAAAGTAGCTTGCCATATCAGCAGGGTTGTGATAGATGTTGTATCCGCCGAATATCTCGTCTGCACCCTCGCCTGAAAGCACTGCCTTGACCTTTTCAGAAGCTATTTGACATACGAAGAACAGAGCCACAGCCGCAGGGTCTGCGAGAGGTTCGTCCATGTGATATTGTATTTTTGAAAGGCTGTTCCAGTATTCCTCAGGGCTGATGACCTTTGAGAAATTCTCCTTGTGGATATACTTTGAAAATTCCTTAGCATAACCTATCTCGTTGTATTTCTCGTCCTCTCCGAAGCCCACAGTAAAGGTCTTGTCAACGTTAGCAACAGCGGCAACATAGCTCGAGTCAACACCGCTTGAAAGGAATGAGCCTACCTCAACGTCAGCGAATTTGTGTACCTCAACAGAGTTCTTGAAAGTGTCAGATATCCTGTTCACCCAATCTTCAAGAGCAGGGCCATTGTCAGCGTGGAATTTAACTTCCCAATATCTTCTTACGTTCATCTTGCCGTTCTTGTATGTAAAGCAGTGAGCGGCAGGGAGCTTGTAAACATTTTTGAAGAAAGTTTCTGTTGTAGGAGAATATTGGAATGTGAGATAAGTTTCAAGAACGTCTGTGTTAAGTTCCTTCTTGAAATGAGGGTGGTCAAGAAAACTCTTTATCTCAGAACCCCACATAAGAGTTTCGCCCATTTTTGCGTAGTAAAGAGGCTTGATACCGAAGAAATCTCTTGCACCGAAAACCTCATTTGTATTCTTGTTGAATATAACAAATGCAAACATACCTCTCAGCTTGTCGAGCATATCCTCGCCCCACTGCTCATAACCGTGGATAAGCACCTCTGAGTCGGTCTGTGTATAGAACTTGTGACCAGACGCTACAAGCTCCTCACGGAGATCCTTGTAGTTGTATATCTCACCGTTGAATGTAAGTACCAACGACTTATCTTCATTGAAGATAGGCTGGCTACCTTGATCTGAAAGGTCGATGATCGAAAGTCGGCGGAAACCCATTGCGATCTGCTCGTCAACATATTTTCCGTCAGAGTCAGGACCTCTATGTTTTATTCTATCCATCATTTTTCCAAGAACTATGGAAGCGTCATTGATTTTATTTGTAAATCCAACAAAACCGCACATATAAAAGCCTCATTTCTGTTAAATCAAATTGCCTGTATCTTAGTTAATACGGCCGCTTGTCGCCTAGTGAACGTCAAGCAATATAATATTTATTATACACTATATGCGGCTTTTTTGCAAGGGGTAAAAACAAAAATTAAACAATAAAAGAAATTGTCTTTTGTGCATTTATCACATGGCAATGTGTATGGTATAAAAATATCTGCGATTTTGTCATTTTGGCTTGAAAAAGACAGAGGGATATAGTATAATGGTATTAAAATCATATTTTGGAGAAGATCTTATGAACGATAACAAAAAGAAGAAAAATGGTTATAGATTGGATATTGTGTTGATAGTGAGTTTTTTTGTGATGCTTATATCTTTCTGCGCCTATATGATGAATACTACTCTCGAAGAGGTACTTGAAAATGAAACAGGCAGCTCTGTAGTTACTCATGATTACACTTACGAGAGTGCTGAGAGCAGTTCAGCAGCATAGTGCAAAATTTAAAAGCTCGACAAGTTAAAGCGCTTTACGTACTTGCTGAATTCGCCTATTTACGACATTTAAAAGGCATGGAGTAGCACTCGCAAATGCATAAGATGACAAGTTAGCTCACTTTACAGTGCCAAGAACTGAACTATGTCGTATTATACATTTGTAAAGTTCGGTTGCATTACAGCTAAAAGCATTTTACTTGACACCTAAAATCAATATTTGACGAAAATGTGACTTTGTGCATTTAATACAAATAACAAAGTCACATTTTGTTGTATAACGCCTTGACTTTGCGTCACTTATACTATATACTTGTATTAAGCACTGCTTTTTATACAATATGTTGTGATTTGCGGTGTGAGTTGTGAGAATATAAAAAATATAATGATAAATCGGGAAAATCGGAGGCGGTATTGTGATAATCAAGATAAAAAAACGTGACGGACGTACTGTAACTTTTAATATTGAGAAAATAGCTGGCGCTATATACAAGGCGGCTCAGTCTGTGGGCAAGGATAACTATGAGGAAGCTTTGGAGCTTTCGGGTAAAGTTGTTGATAAGCTTATGGAAAAACACCTTGATATGCCTACTGTTGAAGAGATTCAGGATTGCGTTGAGCGTGTACTTATCGAGGAGGGCATGGCTGATACTGCAAAAAGTTATATACTCTACCGCTCAAACAGGACTCGTGCAAGAGAAATGAATACCCGTCTTATGAAAGTTTATGAGGATCTTACTTTCCAATCAGCGAAAGATAACGATTTGAAGCGTGAGAATGCTAATATAGACGGCGATACCGCAATGGGTACAATGCTTAAATACGGATCTGTGGGTGCAAAGGAGTTCAATGAGATGTATGTTCTTGCTCCTGAGCATTCAAAGGCTCATCAGGAGGGGGATATCCACATTCATGATCTTGATTTTTATACACTGACTACCACTTGCACTCAGATAGACCTTACAAAGCTTTTTGATAAGGGTTTTTCTACAGGTCATGGCTTTTTGCGTACACCAAATGATATACAAAGCTATGCTGCGCTTGCCTGCATTGCGATACAATCCAATCAGAACGACCAGCATGGTGGTCAATCTCTTCCAAAGTTCGATTATGATATGGCTGAGGGCGTAAGAAAGACATTCAGACACCGCTATCGTGACAATATCGGCAGGGGTCTTGCTCTCCTTGGTGAAGTTTCTGATGCTCAGAGCATTGCAAAGAAAATAACTGAAATGCTTGATGAGCAGGGTTTAAAGATCACTCTCGCCAATGATAACGGCTATCAAGAGGCTGAAGCACAGTTTCTTGTAAATTTTGTTGACGCACCTATAGTGAAGAAGATACAGAGTTTTGCATATAAAAACTCTTTGAAAGAAACTGACAGAGCCACATATCAGGCAATGGAAGCGCTTATCCATAATCTTAATACCATGAACTCCCGTGCAGGCGCTCAAACGCCTTTCAGCTCCATAAATTATGGTACTGATACTTCTATCGAGGGCAGACTTGTTATAAAGAATATTCTTCTTGCAGAGGAAGCAGGACTTGGCAATGGTGAAACGCCTATTTTCCCTATACATATTTTCAAGATAAAAGAGTGCGTGAACTTTGATCCTGATGACCCGAACTATGACCTTTTCAAGCTCGCCTGCCGTGTATCAGCGAAGCGTCTTTTCCCGAATTTTTCATTTATCGACGCTCCTTTCAATCTACAGTATTACAAAGAGGGCAATCCTGACACTGAGATAGCTTACATGGGTTGCCGCACAAGAGTTATCGGTAACGCATATGACCCTACTCGTGAGATAGTGACAGGAAGAGGAAACCTCTCTTTTACTACCATTAATCTCCCTAGACTTGGCATAAAAGCACAGCGTAATATCGGTGCTTTCTTTGACAGCCTTGATGAGCTTATGGATCTTTGTATCGACCAGCTTATGCACAGATTTAAGATACAGTGTTCAAAGCGTGTGAGAAATTATCCGTTCCTCATGGGTCAGGGCATATGGCTCGATTCAGAGAAGCTTACGGCTGACGATACGCTTGAAGAAGTGCTAAAGCATGGCACACTTTCAGTGGGCTTTATCGGTCTTGCTGAGTGTCTTAAAGTGCTTACTGGAAAGCACCATGGTGAAAGTGAAGAAGCAAGAGAGCTTGGCTTGGAGATAATCTCACGTATGAGAGCAAGAATGGACGAGGAAACAAAGCGTACTGGTCTTAACTTCTCGTTGCTTGCAACACCTGCTGAGGGACTTTCTGGCAGATTTGTTAAAATGGATAGAGAACGTTATGGCGAGATAGCAGGAGTTACAGACAGAGAATATTATACTAATTCTTTCCATGTACCTGTTTACTATCCGATAACAGCGTTTGAGAAACTTAAAATAGAAGCTCCTTACCATGCTCTTACAAATGCAGGCCATATAAGCTATATCGAGCTTGACGGCGATCCGCTGAACAATCTTTCTGCATTCGAGAAAGTCGTAAGATATATGAAAGAGGTTGGCATAGGCTACGGCTCAATAAACCACCCTGTTGACCGTGATCCTGTTTGCGGATATACTGGAATAATAGGTGACAAATGCCCAAAGTGTGGACGTTCTGAGGCTGAACACAGCAAGGTGATACATGAGAGGATACCTCGTGCAAAAGCCTGCTGTGAGGGTGACAATTAGCCATGGAGCTTAGGATAGCAGGCACTGTCGGTGAATCTATCGTAGACGGACCGGGTTTTAGGTTCACTATTTTTACGCAGGGCTGTCCACACGGCTGTGAGGGTTGTCACAATCCGCAGACACATGATTTTAACGGTGGCATTGTCGTTGACACAGACCAGCTTTACAATGAGATAATAAAAGACCCGCTTCTTGACGGTGTGACGTTCAGTGGCGGTGAGCCTTTCTGTCAGTGCAAACCGTTAGCAGAACTTGCAGGAAGGATAAAAGCGTTCCGTGGCTTTTCACTGAATGTGATATCATTCACGGGCTATACTTATGAATATCTAATTGCAAACGCTAACGCTGAAAACGGCTATATGGAGCTTCTTAGTCAGCTTGATTATCTTGTTGACGGACCATTTATTCTGTCACAGCGAAGCCTTGAGTTGAAATTTATGGGCAGTCGAAATCAACGCTTCATAGACGTGCAGAAGTCTTTAAAAGAGGGTTGTGCGGTGGTTATAGAGCCTTATTGATTTTTACTATTGAAAAAAAACGCTGAGTGAAATTATTTTTCACTCAGCGTTTTTATGTGACAATTATTTATTTGTTAGACTCTATTACCTCAACATCTTTTGGGTCGAGAGTTTCTGCATTATCAGCCTCGGCAGCTCTCTTTACTGCTTCTTCCTGTGACTTTTTCAAAGCTTCCTGTATGTCCTCGCCAAGAAAATCAGGGAGTGACATTCCTGCTTGCTTGAACAGATCGTTCAGCGGAGGAACTGACTGCATAAGTCCGCTTAGAAAGTTTGCTGTCGAGCATTTTCCGTCTGCACCTGCGCCTGTATCCCACACGGTTATCTTATCTATCTTAATGTTCTTGATAGCTTCTACCTGAATAGAGATAAGTTCTTCAAGCTTGTCAGCAACTATGAGTTTGACGGCTGCATTAGCGTCTCCGCCTGCTGCTTCAACAAGCTTTCTCATACCTTCTGCCTGCTTTGTGAGTATTTCCTGATTACCCTTTGCTTCAGCTTCCATTTTTGCAAAGATAGCATCGGCCTCACCCTTTGCTTTACGTCTTACTACCTCAGCCTGTGCTTCATACCAAAAACCGTCTGAAAGCATTGGGAGCACTGCGCCCAAGAATATCACTGCAAGATAAGATAAAGCCATAAAAATGAGCTTCAAAAGCTGTCC
>NZ_JBDGDD010000038.1:0-17863 GCF_040909065.1 Ruminococcus sp. RTP21359st1_H3_RTP21359_211015 | reverse complement strand
ACATTCGATGCTTATTCCTATCAGACTTTGGAGAACAAGCAGAAATTCATCTCTCAGATCATGACAAGTAAGACTCCTGCGAGAAAGTGTGAAGATGTGGACCAGCAGGCACTCACTTATTCCGAGATCAAGGCTCTCTGCACAGGCGATGAGCGTATCAAGGAAAAGCTGATGCTTGAAAATGAAGTGAAGGAACTGAGGGTACTCGCTGCGGAACACCGCAACACGGTATTTGAAATGGAGGACAAGATCGCTCGTTTCCCTGAACAGGAACAGAAACTTACTGCGATTCTTGCTGATCTCCATACAGATCGTGAAGCACTCCGCAAGCTCCCGATTGATCCCGAACGCAAACTGCCCGTATTCAAGATCACCATTGGTGAAACTGAGTACACCGATAGAAAAGAAGCTGCTAAGGCTCTTGAAGATGCTGTGTTGGCTATCAAATATGCCGATACTCCCGTGAAAGTCGGCTCGTTCCAGGGCTTTGACCTGAGCGTTACAGTAAACAGCAACATGATGGGCGGCGGTATGTCGGCTGGCCTGCAAGGTGCCACTTCACATACCACGAAGCTGATCGATAGTTTTGCCCACAACTTGAATCGTCTTGAAGCTGCCCTCTACAACATCGACGGCAGAATCGAGAGAACGCAGGATAACCTCGCAAAGCTCAGGCTTGACCACGCAGAAGCGCAGAAGATCGTAGCAGAGCCGTTCCCCCAGCAGGAGGAGCTTGATACTAAGGAGCAAAGGCTGAAAGTCGTAACTGATGAGCTGAATCAGGCGGCTATCGAAGCAAAGAAGAACGCTCCGAAGCGTGAAAAGACTTGCTACTTTGAGAGGGCGAAGATGAAGCGTGATGCCGCAAGGCTCGGCAAAAAGCCAAAAACGCCGAAGGACCAGACAAAGGGCAGGAGCAAGAAGCAAGGAATTGAATAAGCAACTATAAGATTATTCTAAGTAAGTATGCATCCCAATAAGTGAAAAATGATATAATTCACATTATTGGGATGCAATTTCTATCTTGACAGAAAGAAAAAAAGATGTATAATATATACAATGGGGTTTGTGTACCCTTTTGATGTTTTCAAGTTATAATCCACACAAGTTGGCTTGTGTAAAATATTACTTAAATACAATGCGAGGAAAGGAATTATCATGGCAAATAAAGAGAAAATGGGCCCTCCTACATTAGAAATGATTCAGGGCAATCCGTACAATTATACTTTTGATGAAGTAGCCAAATGTATGGGAGAAGAACGAGCTAAGTCTTTATTCAAAACCTTGTATAAAAATGGCGTAAGTCCTAAAAATCAAACTATGACTATAAAAGACATATATGTAGGGGGAGATACTACAAAGTATGCTTTTGAATTACAAGATGGCTACTGCATTGAAACAGTATGCATTAAAAGAAGGACTGGCAATACGGTATGCGTTAGCACTATGGTCGGTTGTCCGGTGGGGTGTATTTTCTGTGCATCAGGAAAAAATGGATTTATTCGCAATCTTTCACCAGCTGAAATAGTTCAGCAAATCGTTCTTTTGAAAGAACGTGTCAACAGAATCGTTTTTATGGGGATGGGAGAACCTCTCTTTAATTATGATAATCTGATTAAAAGTATTCATATACTTCGTGATCGCAATGGACTTAATTTTCCTACAGATGGCATAAATGTATCGACTGTTGGACCAGTTGAACAGTTGAAGCGACTGAGAGAGGAGCATTTAAAGATTCAGTTTACACTCTCTCTTCACGCAACGGATCAAGCAACTAGAAACATGATTATGCCGCACATGAAATCCAATAGCATTCATAGTGTTGTCGAAGCTGCGCTTTCCTATTCTGAACGACATAACAGAAAGATTACCATTGCATATCTGCTCGCTCCTGGAATTAATGATAGGGCTTCAGACGTAAGACAACTTGGTAAATGGTTTAGAGGAAAAAATGTACTGATTAATCTTTTACAATATAATGAAACTGCCTGTAAGAGAATCAAACGTCCTAACAAGCAACAATTGGTTGCATTTAAGATTAGACTAGAGGAGGCTGGCTTGGAAGTAAAACTTCGGGAATCAAGAGGTAATAGAATAAAAGCTGCCTGTGGTCAATTAGTAAGTGATTATAATAAAGGGAACGACGCCCCTATGTCTGATTCACCTGAAAAGATGTCGCCTGTGATACACAAGCTTTCTGACAATAAAGCTGATACAACAAGAGGGATAAGAAAAGAAAAACGTCACCCTTTTGCAAAACATAAAGCCAAAAGGAAACGTAAGAAAAACTAATGATGAATTATCCCTCTAACCATTGTTGACTATTCTTTTAATGGTTATCGTTTGCGCTCACCATAATACTATGACGCACGGACGCACCTATGTATGCGCCCGTGCTAACCATAACATGAAAGGTGGGTGTACTGTCTTTCCTTTGCACGGCAGTAGGTGTGTCTCTACAATGACAATATAATGCAATTATTTTTGTGTATAAAAGGAATAACCATATTATTTTATGTGGAGGGATAATATGAGGCTGGCAGATATGCATATTCATACTACTTTTTCGCCCGACGGAAAGTCATCTATGGAAGAGCAGTGTATAAAAGCCATAGAGATTGGGATTCCAATTATTTGTTTTACGGATCATGTAGATTTCAATTCTTCTGAAATAAATGTGGGAAGAATAATTAATAAAGCTTCTACAAATTTTGATGTGTCAGAATATTTCTATGAAGTGAATAGGCTAAGACGTATTTATAACTCCATTCAGATTTTGATTGGGATTGAATTCTCCGAGCCACATCTATTCCCTACTGAATTCGAGGATTACAGTTCTATGCCTTTTGATTATATTCTAGGAAGCATTCATCATTGCTATGGCTCTGTTTTTCCAGGTGCAAAAAACATAGAGGAATCAAAAGCGATTGATGAATACTATAATCTTATGTTAAAATCAATTCAGACCTGCGAGTTCCAGGCGATGGCACATATAGATTTTCCCAGACGTTATTTTGATAATTGGAACGTCAGTGATACTATCATGGATGAAATATTAAATGCTATGATTAAAAAAGACATTATTCTTGAAGTTAATACGTCTTCCATCATGAATGCTTCTGACGAACCGCTGCCTCGATACAGTATCATTGATCGATATGTTCAGCTTGGAGGACGTAGGGTTGTATTAGGATCCGATGCGCATATTAGTGTTAAACTTGGAAATGCATTTAGTAGTGTTGTTAGAAAACTACCGAATACTTGCGTTATAGGGTATTTTAAGAACAGGGTGTTAAAGAATCCGGAGACGATCTTTCATCTATGATTGGCAAGACATTCAGCACTAAAGAGGCTGTTCGTATGATTCCTGACATTCTGCAAAACGGCGAACAATTCTTTTTCCCTATCTTTTCAAGTGTAGAAGAAATGGGAGAATACGGCGAACACTTCTCAAAAGTACAGAAGCATATCTTAGAGGTCATTCCAATGGCACGAAATAGCGAGAAGAATGTTGCCGGAATTGTGCTGAACGCATTTTCAGAATCGTTTATTTTAGATGCAGAACTTTTCGATATGATTGAGAATATGAAATCAAGATTGGAGTAATTATAAATGAGCGAACATAAGATAGATGTCATGTGGGACGATGCTCCCGTAGATGTTTCCACCGAGGTCAACTTCATTTGGTCTATTGCCAATAAGCTGCGTGGTACATATCAGAGCGATAAGTACAAGGACGTTATCATTCCTATGGTCATTATTCGTCGTTTTGAGTGCGCATTGGAAGCTACAAAGCAGGCTGTCGTGGAGCAGTACAAGAAGAATCCTGCGTACCCTGCAAAGGCGATGTGCCGTGTGTCGGGGTATCAGTTCTTCAATACGAGCGAGTACACCCTTGCGGAGCTTGTGAACGATCCCGATCATCTTGCAGCGAATTTCCGCAACTATATCGAGGGCTTTTCTGCCAATGTGCAGGACATTATCAAAAGCCTTGATTTTGATAAGCAGATTGACAAAATGGACAAGAATAACCGTCTGCTGTCGGTGGTAAAGGCTTTCTCGGAGCTTGACCTCGATCCCAAGACCATTGACAATGTTAAGATGGGCTATATCTTTGAGGACTTGATCCGTAGGTTCTCTGAAAATGCCGAGGCTGGCGATCACTACACTGGCAGAGATATTATCAAGCTCATGGTCAACATTCTGCTTGCAGAGGGTTGTGACGATATATTTGATGACCACAAGGAGATCACCATACTGGACCAGGCAGCAGGCACGGGCGGTATGCTCTCGACTTCATATAACTTCATTCACCGCTATAACCCGACTGCGAATGTTCGTCTGTTTGGGCAGGAGATCAACCCTGAGTCCTATGCTATGTGCGTGGCTGAAATGCTTATCAAGGGGCAGAATGCCGAGAATATCCGTATGCAGGACACTATGAAAGCTGACTGTTTCCCTGACAGACAGATGCGTTTCGTAATCGAAAATCCGCCGTTCGGTACGCCGTGGGGTGGTAAGGACGCAGCAGAGGGTGTTGAGCAGGCTGTCAAGGAAGAAAACCAGAAAGGCTTTGACGGTCGCTTTGGTGCAGGACTGCCAGGTTCAGGCGATATGCAGTTGCTTTTCATTCAGTCGGCTGTGAATAAAATGGACAATGCCCTCGGTCGGGCTGCGATCATCGAAAACGGCTCTCCGCTGTTTTCGGGCGGTACTTCTTCGGGTGAAAGCCAGATCAGACGGTGGCTACTTGAAAATGACCTGATGGAAGCGATCATCGCACTTCCCGTTGACCTGTTCTACAACACAGGTATCGCTACATACATTTGGGTGCTGTCGAAGAACAAGCGTGAGGAGCGCCGTGGTAAAATTCAGCTCATTGATGCAGGTTCGATCTTCCACAAGCTGCGCAAAGCTCTTGGAAACAAGAAGAACGAGATCAGTCCCGAAGACCGTTCCGCTATCACGAAGCTGTATGCAGACTTTGCTGAGAACGAGCTTTGCAAGATCTACCCAAACACGGAGTTTATCTATCGTGAGTACACGGTCATGCAGCCGTTGCAGAGAAGCTATGCCGTGACCGAGGAGCGTATCCATGCAATGCTGTCAAAGGGTTCGCTCTCCTCGCTGTACGATCCTGCAAAGGTGGCAGAGCTTGAAAACTCTGAGGATGAGCTGACGGGCAAAGAATTGAAAAAGCTCGAAAACTACAAAAACAACGCACCTGTTTACGAAGCTATCATCGAACTGCTGAGATGTGCCGATGATGATAAGGTATATTTATCCCCTGCGGAGTTCATGCCTGTACTGACTAAGATACTCAGCACGGCAACAACGGACAAGAAGCTCCTTGACAAGATCGCTGACGGTCTGTCGGTCATGGACAAGTCTGCCGAGATCCAGCGCGATAAGAAGGGCAACATCATCTACGACAAGGAGACAAAGGACACGGAGATCGTTAAGTTTGACGAGAGTATCGAGGACTATATGGCTCGTGAGGTGCTTCCCCATGTTCCCGATGCACAGTGGTTCTTTGAGGAAGATCTGAGCAAGAAGTCGCCTATTGTCAAGACGGGTGCGGAGATCCCGTTTACAAGATATTTCTATAAGTATCAGCAGCCGAAGCCCAGCGAGGAGCTTGAACAACGGTTTCTTGAACTGGAGAAGTCGGTGAGTGAGCGTATCGCACGGCTGTTTGGCTAACGAAAGGAGCTATAATGAGCGCTATTTTTAAGTTTTTGTTTGAGAGAGCGACCGATCCCCTCGGTCTGCCTATCAATGCATTTTACGAATATATTATTCTCGCTGTGATCGGTGCGGTCGCCTATGGTATCGCATACAGCAAGGTCGGTGATATGTACCACGGCAGTCTTATCAGCGGCAGGACGGAAGGCTCGTTCTTTCATTGGCTCATCAGACTTATTCTCTTTGTGGGGCTGTGGCTTCTTGCCTACGGTGCTATTCAGGGATATTACTTTGTTACCGCCAACTGGCAGATCATTCTTATGATCGCAGGCAGCGTGGCAGGAGCAGCTATGCTCTGCACACTGGCGGTGACAGCTATGAGATTTTTCAAGAAGCATAGGACGGTGAACGGCAATGCGTGAAATGAAAGATAGTGGGATTGAGTGGATTGGCATTATACCTTCTGATTGGAAGATATCAAGAATCAAGTATGTAGCTACTTTTATTAATGGTGATAGAGGAGCCAATTATCCGAGTGGTAGTGATTTAGTTGACGAAGGAATAATCTTCTTAACATCAAATAACATTCATGGCACAATGCTTGATTGTTGTTCAGAAATAAGCAAATACATCACAACTGATAGATATAGTATTCTTGGCGGAGCAAAGATAGCATTGGGTGACATTATCTATTGTTTACGAGGCAGCGTAGGAAACTGCGCAATTAATAAAGAAGCCACAGAAGGAACGGTTGCTTCGTCTCTCGTAGATATTAGACCAACCAAAATCCACCCTGAATATCTTAATTATATCCTTCAATCACCAATAAACTCTGTTCAAACGTTAGCATACATGAACGGCTCATGTGCAGCCAATCTTTCTGCTGAAAATGTTGCGAACTATTATTTCATTGAACCGCCTGTTACGAAACAAAGAATAATTTCAGCTTTTCTTGACTCAAAGTGTTCTGAAATAGATTCTATTATTTCCGACATTCAATCCCAAATCGAAGCCCTTGAGGAATACAAGCGCTCCGTCATTACCGAAGCGGTCACAAAGGGGCTTGATCCTGATGTGGAGATGAGGGATAGTGGAATTGAATGGCTAGGATTTATCCCCTCTACTTGGCAAACAAGAAAAGGAAAATACATCTTTGTTCAAAGGAATGAAAGAGGTAATAGCATTGAACTCCAACTGTTATCCCCAACGCAAAAATACGGTGTTATTCCGCAAGATTTGTATGAGGAAATAAGCGGATACAAGGCTGTTAAGCTCGACGAAAAGACTGATTATTCTTTATTGAAAACAATTCATAAAGGTGATTATTGTATTAGTCTCAGAAGTTTTCAAGGCGGTTTTGAATATTCTGAGTATGAGGGTGTAGTTTCGCCTGCATATCAGGTGTTCTATCCAGTAATTGAAGTGTTTAGGGGTTATTACAAACATCTGTTTAAGACGCAGATCTTTATCGACAAAATGAATTCCTTTACAATGAGCCTACGAGACGGTAAAAATATAGCCTTTGCAGATTTTGGAAACACCTATCTGCCAATTCCACCAATTCAAGAACAACAGCAGATCACAGATTATCTTGACAGCAAGTGTGCAGAGATCGACAGTATAATCGCTGAAAAGAAACAGCAGATCGAAACAATAGAGGAATATAAGAAGTCGCTGATATTTGAGTATGTGACGGGGAAAAAGGAGGTAATCGTATGAATGTTGAAATACCGATGGAAATTCACTCCGATGAAAAGGGCTACCTTGATAGGCAATGTCCAAACGAAAATTGCTTGTTTGAATTTAAGGTGAATATGCAGGATTGGGAAGATAAGGTATCTGATGATGAAGTACATTGTCCCCTTTGTGGTCAAATAGCTCCTTCGGACAGTTGGTATACATATGAACAGCTTGATGCAATGCAAGAAATAGCTACTAACTGGGCAAGAAATTATACGCTCGGTGAAATTGATAAGATGTTTGGCAGCTTAGCTCGTTCTACACGAAACAATAAGTATATCAAGATTACCTACAAGCGAAACAGACCTGTTACATTCGTGAACAACCCGATAGGTGCTAAGGAAGAATGGAATCTTGATATTACCTGTGAGAAATGCGGAACAAGGTATAGCGTTATCGGTTCAGCTTATTTCTGTCCCTGTTGTGGCTATAATTCTGCAAGCAATGTGTTTGATAACTCTATGAATACAATCACAAAAATGGTTCAATCTCTCGATGAGATGAAAGCTACACTGACTGATCAGTTCGATATGGATACTGCCGAAGCAATGTGCAGATCAATGCTTGAAAACAGCTTTGGTCAAGTAGTATCTGCATTTCAGAAGTTTGCTCAGTGCAAATTCAAAGAGATTTCAGGCATTGAGAAACGTGTCAATGACTTTCAAATGGTTGATAAAGGTAGCCAGTACTTCCGTAACGAAACCGGAAGTGGTTATGAAGCTTTCTTATCTTCTGACGAACTTATTCGTATGAAGCTGTATTTCCAGCGCAGGCATATTATAGAACACAATACAGGAATTGTAGATCAGAAGTATATTGATAATTCAGGAGACAACGATTACTCTGTTGGACAGAGAATCGTTGTCAAAACATGTGAAGCTCTCGATTTGATAACTATTATAAAAAAGTTGTCATCGGGGATTTGTACGCTCATATAAATGATGTAAAATAAAAATCAAGTAATTTAGTTTGGCAGTATATAGTATAAAAAGGAGAGCAAACATGGAATTTATTACAAAAGAAGCAGAAAACCTCTTGTTTGAGATTATCGAACATGAGTCTGACGGAAACTATTGGGCAGAACGATTTGAAGCAGCCGACCACCGAGAGGATACTATCCTCCGTGGCTGTTTCAAGGAGCTGAAAGATAATAACTTGGTTCACACTACTTGGGCTGACAATATCCCCGTTATCATTCAGGTGCTAAAAGATGGCTACCTTTATCAGCAGCATAAACAGGAACGTGAAAAGGCTGAACGTGAACTGACTATGGGAGCGTTTGAAAGAGAACTTACAGAGTTATTAGACAGAACAAAATCAATTAAGCCTCCAATCAATGCAGCACCTATTAGCGTAGATATTGATGAGTACAATCGTCCAAGCGAAATTTGGATAAATGATGTCGAAATATTTTACAACAATTATTTGACCACACATTCATTAAGTGATAGAATAAAAAGAATTTTAGATAAGCGAGATTTATATGCTTACAATCAATTAATTACTTGTCTTGAAAGTATAAGAAAAGATAAATTTTTTATAGAAAAGATCAACGTTGACAACAAAGTATTTGACGGTAAGCAAAAGTCTATGCTTGAATATGATGTTTTTATCTCACATGCTAATAAAGATAAGGAAGATTTGATTGAGGAGCTTTATCAATCCCTTTATAAGTTGGGAATAAACATTTTTTACGATAAGGAATCTCTTGAATGGGGCGATAATTGGAAAGAGCGTATTCTTAACGGTACAAAGAAAGCGGAATTTGCTATCATTGTAATCTCTGAAAACTTCTTTGACCGTGAATGGACAGAACGTGAACTTTCAGAATTCCTGAACCGCCAAAACCGTAACGGTCAAAAGTTGATACTTCCCATAGTCCATAATATTACAATGCAACAGCTTCAAAAAAAATATCCGAATGTAGCCAATATTCAGGCTATCGACTCTAAGAAATACAACTGCGATCAAATAGCTTTATTATTTGCAAAACAACTAATCAAGCGTTTAAAAGCAAATTGAGCGAGGTTACATTTATGAACAATATACTTACAGAAAAAGAATACCAGGCAGAATTATTGGCAATTCTCCGTGACCAAAACGGCTACACGATAAGAAAAGCAACAGACTTCGACCGCCGTTTTGCCCTTGACCGTGAAATGCTGTTCGGCTTTCTGAACGATACCCAGCCTGAGACAATGGAGAAGCTCCGCAAGATACATAAGGACAGGCTCGAAGATACCATTGTTTCGTTCATCAATTCGGAGTGTACGAAGAAAAGGGGCAGCCTGCTTGAAGTCCTCCGTCATGGTGTTGAGCTGTCGGGGCATAAGCTGGAGCTGATGTTCACAAAGCCTGCAACCACTTTCAATAAAGATTTGATGCGGAAATACGAAATGAACCGCTTTACCGTCATGGAAGAAGTTTGGGCGAATGACAAAGAGCGAATTGATGTCGTTATCTTCCTCAACGGCTTTGCAATTATCTCGATGGAGCTGAAATGCAACTATGCAGGACAGTCCACGGACGATGCGATATATCAGTACCGTATGGAGCGTGATCCGAAGTCCAGACTGTTCTTATTCAAGGCAGGCACACTCGTCAATTTCGCTATGGACTTGCACGAAGTCTATATGACAACGAAGCTCGACGGTGAAAAGACCTTCTTCCTGCCGTTCAATCAGGGCAACGGTGAAGGGGTCAATGCAGGTGCAGGAAACGCTCCCTGTGAGGACGATTATCCTGTACATTATATGTGGGATGATATTCTCACCAAAGACACGATACTTGACCTGATCTCCAAATTTATCTTTATTCAGACCTCTGAGAAAGAGAACGAAAAGACAGGCAAGGTCGAGGTCAAGGAGAGCATTATATTTCCCCGTTATCATCAGCTCGATGCTGTCCGCAAGCTCCTTGCCGATGTAGAGGAAAACCGCACCTCTCTCAACTACCTTATCCAGCACAGTGCAGGCTCCGGCAAGACAAATACTATTGCTTGGCTTGCGTATCGCCTTGCTACGCTCCATGATGCCGACAACAAGATCATTTTCGACAATGTTATCATAATGACAGATAGAGTAGTTGTTGACAGACAGCTTCAAAAAGCGATCATGGGTATGGAGCATAAGTCGGGACTTATCCGTGTGATGGACGAAAAGTGCAATTCTGCCGACCTCGCTATTGCTCTCAATGGTAATACGAAAATTATTGCAACTACTATCCAGAAGTTCCCGTATATCGTAGACAGCGTTCAGGGCTTGAAGAATAAGCGATTTGCTGTCATTATCGACGAAGCACATTCTTCTACGGCAGGCAAGGATATGGCAGCGGTCACGCAGTCACTCGGTATGGGCGATGAGCTGTATCAGGACATGGAGGACGAGATAGCCGCAGAGCTTGCAAGAAACGGCAAACAGCAGAATGTTTCGATGTTCGCTTTCACAGCAACTCCGAAGCCGACTACATTACAGCTTTTCGGCACGATAAATACCAATGGACAGCGTGAAGCGTTCCATGTGTATTCGATGAAGCAGGCTATCGAGGAAGGCTTTATCCTCGATGTATTGCAGAATTATACCACTTACAAGACCTTCTATCAGATCAACAAGGAGATAGAGGAAGATCCCAAAATGCAGACCGCAAGTGCGAAACGGCAGATTGCTCGGTTTGTTGAGCTGCACGAAACAAATATTGCCCAGCGTATCGAGGTCATCGTAGAGCATTTCCGCACAACTGTTATGCAGGAACTTGGCGGACAAGCAAAAGCAATGGTCATCACAGCATCAAGACAGGCAGCCGTGAAATACTGTCAAGCATTTGAGGATTATTGCTCTAAAAAAGGATACAAGGGCATTCGTGCGCTTGTTGCATTCTCCGGCAAGGTGAAGCTCCCTGATGATGATACAGAATACACAGAGCCAGGAATCAACGGTATTCCCGAAGATCAGCTCACCAAAGAGTTCGACAAGGACGATTATCAGGTGCTTTTGGTCGCTAACAAGTATCAGACTGGCTTTGACCAGCCGAAGCTTTGTGCTATGTATATCATGAAGAAGCTCAAGGGTGTCAATGCGGTACAGACACTTTCACGTCTGAACAGAATTTGTCCACCATTTGAGAAAAAGACCTTTATCCTCGATTTTGTCAACAGCTATGAGGATATTGTAGGGGCATTTGCTCCGTATTACACAACCACGCTTCTCTCAAATTCCGTTACTCCGACTGCGATCTACGACCTTGAAGCACAGATAGACGCTTATGCGATCATTGATCCCGATGATGTAGATAAGGTCAACGAGATACTTTACAAGGAGAAGGTGCAGTCTGCCGACAAGAAAAAGATCAACTTCTGCCTTGATAAGTCGCAAAAACTGATAGAGCATTACAGTATCGAAAAACAGCGTGAGATCGTGGTTGACCTCCGTCATTTCGTGCGTTTTTATGAGTTTATGATCCAAGTGTCCAGCTTTGAGGATACAGAGCTGCACAAAAAATATAACTACATCATTCTACTGCTATCCCACATCAATATCAAGCACCCCGGACCGGGTTTCAACCTTGACGGCAAGATCAGAGCGACGCAGTTCGTGCAGAAGAAACAGGACGAACATACAGAATCAGATATTGTCGCAAAGCCAGTTGTGAAGCTACCCTCTGCTGAAACATTCGGTCTTACTCCTGCAAAGGAAGAAAGGCTCTCGGAGATCATCGCAGCGATCAATGCACGGACAGGCAAATCCTATGACAGCGATGTTGCAGTAAAGGCAATGCTTCAGATCAGGGATATTCTGATGAAGTCCGACAAGCTGAAAGCAAGTGCAAAGAATAATACGGTCAAAGACTTTGAGTTCTCTTACTTTGACGACATTGACGACGCACTGATCGAAGGACTGGAGCAGAATCAAGACTTTTTCTCCCTGTTGCTCAATGACGAGGAGATCAAGCGTGAAGTGCTCGGTATCTTTACAGAGGAGATCTATAATTCGCTGAAAAAAGCAGCAGAAGAATAATAGAAAGGAAATGATGAAAAATGGCTATCAACATTGCTCCAAAGTCTCTTGATACAGAGCTGAGTGAGCTTATGCGTGAGGTATCAAGCGGTAAAGAACAACTACCTGAGTTTCAGCGTGGGTGGACATGGGATAATGACAGAATCCGTGGCATTATCGCAAGTTTATCTCAGGGCTATCCTATGGGAGCGATCATGCGGCTTGAATATGGGAATGAGAATGTGCGTTTCAAATATCGCACTATTGAGGGTGTAACAGTTACGGGAGTCACTCCTGAGTTCCTTATTCTTGACGGACAACAGAGATTGACTTCAATGTATCGTGCGACTTGCTGCAAAGAACCTGTTGAGACAACGACAGAAAAGGGCAAGGAGATCAAAAGATACTACTACTTAGATATTAAAAAGTGCTTAGACGAAAGTGAAGATCGTGTTGATGCTGTTATTGCCGTTCCGGGCGATAGAAAGGTCAAGACAAATTTCGACAGAGATGTAGTTCTTGATCTGTCGACTCGTGAACTGGAGTTTGAACACGAAATGTTCCCCATAAACATCATATTTGACAGCAATGCCCGTGAAGATTGGGCAGATGGCTACAAGGAATACCACGAATACGATAAGGCATTCATGGAGAAATACAAGCAATTCAGAACTCAGGTCATTGATACGATCGTTGGCTATAAGTTGCCTGTTATCACTTTGGGCAAAGAAACGCCAAGAGAAGCTGTTTGCAAGGTCTTTGAGAATGTAAATACAGGCGGTGTACCGCTGACGGTATTTGAGCTTGTGACAGCTACCTTTGCGACCTATGACTTTGACCTTCGCAAAGACTGGATCGAGTGCAGAGACAAGATTCGTGGCAAAGGGGAAACTCTTAATACAGATGTTATGGAAGGTGTAGACGAAACATCATTCCTTACCGCTATTACGCTCTACACAACCTATCTTTCAGATAAAATGACTACTTGTAAGAAGAAAGATGTTCTCGCTCTGAATTTTGAAGATTACAAGAAAAATAGGGATATTTTGCTTGAGGGCTACAAAATGGCTCGAAAGTTCCTGTTCCAGCAATATGTGTTCAGAAAGCGTGATCTGCCTTACACAACTCAACTGATTCCGCTATCAGCGATCTGTGCTGTGATCGGTACAGCTACATTCAATCTTCCAAGCACTCAAAAGATACTGGCAAAATGGTTTTGGTGCGGTATCATGGGCGAAATGTATGGCGGTGCGAATGAGACCAGATATGTAACAGATATTGAAGATGTTGTGGCAGAGATTCAAGGGAAAGATAGCCAGAACAGAACGATCAACGCCGCTTATTTCTCCGCAACTCGTTTACTGTCACTTCAAACAAGAAATAGTGCCGCATATAAGGGCATTATGGCGCTCGTATATAGAGAACAATGCCGTGACTTTATGCAGGGCATAACAATGGATATTGTCAAGAGTATGGACGAATCGCCGGATATTCATCACATTTTCCCTGAAGCATATTGCAAGAAAATGGGGCTTGACAAGACTAAATGGAACTCGATCGTCAACAAAACTCCGCTGCTTCCTGCGTCCAACAGACAGATCGGCGGTGATGCTCCAAGTGTTTACAGCGGAAATATAATGAAAAAAGCGGAGATCGACGAAGTTGAACTTCGTTTCCGAATCGAGTCCCACCTCGTCAACTACGATTACCTTATCGCAGATGACTTTGATCACTATTTCATAGCAAGGGCTAAAGCTATCCTTAAAGTCATTGAAGCAGCAATGGGTAAGACAATAGCCGATAAGGGTTCTGAGCAGACGATCAAGGAGTATGGTTGCAGCTTAGAAGATAATGCAAACTGAAAGCGGTGTGGTCATGCGAAATAATGCCCACATTCTCTCTGCTGTTTCGTTTCATTTCTTCTGCGGTGGTTTCTTTGGCGGTTACGGCAATGTGACGGTCAAAAAAGAGGGGAATCATGCCGTGCTGATGGTTAGTCCCTCAATGCTTCGTGAGGGTAAAGTTGAAGACACCACAAAAGAACTGACGATAGCCGAATGGAATGATTTTATCAGTGATGTTTTCTCAAAATATCATATAGACGATTGGAATGAGGAATATATCAATCATGACATTCTTGACGGCACTAAATGGTCGGTAAAGGTCACTCTTGATAACGGCAGCGAGCTTGAACACTAGTAGAATATTCTGCTTATGATTGCTTCTCCGATAGTTTTTGTTCTTCCATCTGCTAATAATAACTCAACTTTGAACCCACTGGAGTCAAAGTTAACCATAACGAAAGGACGGCTCACCAGAACCGTCCTTTTTCCGTTATTTCTGTATCTCAATCTCAAACTTTCCCTCGGAGTTCAGCTTGAGCCGCAATGTCTTGACGTACCGATTGCAGAAATTCTCCATTTCCTTTTTCGTAGCCGTCACTCTTGATTCTTCGTATAGTTTGTGGGTAAGGTCCAGAGGGTTCTCACCGACAAGCGAGGGCAAATACTTTTCAAGCTCCGCAAAGAGTACCGCACGTTTCATATCCTCGGTGCCGGCGGAACAAAAATCGTCTATCGAACAGTAGTAAATACCGTGTTGAGTAAGGGCGTTCTTTATCGCTGAACCGCACTTTTCGTACTCATACATTACAAGGAAGTTTGCGTCGGGCAGGCTCTCGATCAAGCCCCAATAGTCCGAATCGCTCGATACGATGATGAACGAAGTCACTCCGTTCCGGTAGAAGTCAGCGACCACGCTTGCGGTCATTCTAACGTCTACAAGCGACTTCCTGTCGGTAACTCGGTCGATCTCAATATGCTCAACAGGTATCTGCGTGAATTTCGACAGCCAGTCCCAGCCTGTTGTAGTGTTCGGATCATCATAGAGCGTGATTTTTTCGATCCTGGCAAGTTCTTCTTGATTTAAGCCTTTAAGAACACTGTACAGTTTGAATGGGTTGGAATTTTCGCAGTCAACAGCAATTGCGGTCTTGGCTGAACTGTCGATAAAATTATAAATGTTGTTTCTGGTATCGTCATCGGCATCACGGTACTTCGTGTAATCGGAAAAGACATCGCCGTTCATTTCATACAGAAGTTTGAGAAATTTGCGGTCAGATGAAAGAATACCGCCGTGATTACCAGGTGTCCAGTATATGTACTGCTGAAACGGATAATACTCGATGTTCGCCATGTACTTGGTAAATTCGTCCTTCATCACGTTCGGCTTATTGTATTTCGGGACGTAGAACAGGTTTCTGATATAGTCCCAGTTTATCCAATCGTAGAAAAGCCCCGAACAGCTGTCAATATGCTCGTTTATAAGCCGTGTGAGATCCTGCATATACTTTTCGGAACGGTAATTTGCCTGAATGACCTGTATTCCCCATTTCTCAAGCTGGCGGATATTGTCTTTGTCATACCATTCAAGAGAAGTCAGGTTTTTCAGGTCATAGCGCATAGCGTCATCGGTCTTTTTGAAATGCTGGAACAATGAAGTCCTCAGCTTGCTCAGATAGCGGATAATAGTCGCTTCTTTGCTGGCATAGAGAGTGTCGAGGGTATCGGGACATTCTTCCCTGAAACTCGTTTCCAATGCCGATTTTCTTACTCCAATCAGGTAGGCTATGGCAGTCACTACCTCTTTTGTATCAACGGTCAAGGTTATCCTCCTTTATCGCTTGTGTTTTCGATATGTTTATCAATGACCGACATTATTTCGTTAAGCCGACTTTCTCCGATACCTTTGATCTTGCTCAGATCGGCTCGTAAGCTGTCATAATCAATGGGGTGCGTTTCTTCCTCGGCTCTCTGATAGCCCTGAGCAAAGACATTTCTCACGAAAGTCTCCATTTCGGCACGGTTCATTGATTTGATCTGCTTGTATAATGCACGGTTTACTAATTCTTCGGTTTCGTTATCCATTGCATTTCACCTCCGATCTGCTCTATAAGTCAATTATAGCACGAACGGCGGTATATTGCAATGAAAAGGGTGTGAAAAAGTGTGTAGAGATTGACTTTTTTGGGGCGGTTTGGTATAATAGTGGTAAGTGAGAGAACAATACGGCTCTCTCTGCTAAATCGGAATTTGACAAACTGTCAGATAATTTTGATTTCAGGAGGTAAATTATGAAGGTAAAGGATGCGTGGTATTTTAACTATACCCAGAAGGAAAGTGAGATCTTGCAGCCGGATATGGCTGTACCGGAGTCTCATGTGGGGATATACTGCGAATTTGAAGAGCTGGTGTTTCCGATATCCTTTCATATTTTGGGGATGTGTAAAGGAGAGGTTGTATTTGATAAGGACATCACGGCTTTCGGCAACGGGGACGATGCAGATATTAGTTTGCGCAAAAGCGGATACGGGGCAGTGTTTAAGATCCGTGAAGATAAGGATTGTGAGCCGGATATGTTACGGGTCATCTATGAAGCGGGAGGTAAATCAGAAACTTTTGAAACGGAATGTAAATACTATACATTTTCGGGACAGGTATCGGATTTTGACGGAAAGCCTTTTCCGGCGGTGGTGATGTTATATCGCTATGGTTTTGATGCCGCGCCGTTTATTATGGGAACATGGACGGATCTGAACGGACGATATAGTCTTCGTGTACCGGCCGGGAGCTATAATGCCATATATTCAGATGATAACAGCTATGGGATCAGCTCTTTGGAATGCTGGGGCTGGAATATTATTGCGGACCGGGACGAGGTCATTGATCTGAAAATCGGAAACGGTGAGGTGTATTCGTTAAATGTGAGTGTAAATAACGGAGGTGTACAAACACTTTTCCTTACCTTTAGGCCTATGGTCTATTTCAAAAAAGAAGAATACGACACTGTAGTCGGTGAAGAAAAGGTCCATATAACGGATGTTGCACCGGAGATCGCAAAAGAAGATGTTACGGTTTATGTAAACGGAAGAAAAACAGATGTGATTTCATTACAGAAATTATACGAGGCTTCTCCCGATGGGCTGCATTTGCCGATGTATATGGTGCAAATTCCCAGAGAGATGCATCCGGATTGCCTGGATAAGCAGACTGTCGTTTTGGAATACGATACAAAGGACCGCGGAAACGGACGTGCTTGCAGCAGAGGCTTTACGCAGTTCTTTTATAAGGATGGATTTTGTACGAGATAAAATAATTCTGATTTAGCTTAGTAACTGAATATACTCAAACACGGATAGACCGTCCTCAACAGACGGCTATCCGTTTCTTATTCCGCATAACCACAATCCGTAACAGTCAGCTCGGTATGCTCGCTGTCCTGCGGATCGTAAATATCATATATCACTGAACTGCAACCCATAGAATTGCAGAACTCTGTTGCCTTGTTCAGAAAATCAGACGGTATCTCAGTTGATATAATCCCCTTAGAGTAGACACATGAAATAATAAAATGGTGTAACTCTAAAGGGGGTTATTTTATGTCAAAGA
>NZ_JBDGDD010000037.1:0-20717 GCF_040909065.1 Ruminococcus sp. RTP21359st1_H3_RTP21359_211015 | reverse complement strand
GCAACAATTTTTTCGGTCAGAATTTCCTGCGGATTTTGCGTAACAAGCTGCCTGTAGAAGTTGAGGTCAAAGACGTTTTTCAGCCTTGTAACACGCTTCTCAGAGGGGAGAAATTTCGGTCGGCACATTTTCATTCCCCTTGCCCTAACACTTGATATAAACTGTGCCGCTCCGCCATAGAAGTCAAGCTGTGATTCCAGCTCCGAAAGGTCTGAAAAAACCGAGGAACGATAGCTTTTAAGTGCTGCGGCAATCCGCAGGGCGAACTCCTTTGTGTATTTGCTCAGTTCACGGAAAAGGGCAGTGTCTATATCAATGGGAGTGTGCCTTGTTGCCGAGTTGAAATGCTCCTCGCCAATAAACTGCTCTCTGCCTGCAAAACTTTTGAACACAAGCTTTTCAAGAATATTTCCCTTGGGATAAATTTTGTCATATCCGATTTCAAGCAGTCCTGCACTGTCGGGATTCATAGCCGAATCAAAATTAACACCGATTTTTACGCTCCGTATGGTTTTTGAAAAGGTATCTTTCAGCTGTGAAATGCTGTATGCTATTTCGAAAATGCTCTCGCTTTTTGGCAGTTTTTCAAAAAACTGTGCAAGCCTTTTTACCGCTACCGACTTAATTGCGTGATTATACTTTGCAAAGAACCTGTTGATGTTTTCAATGCAGCCGAGAAATTCTTCAAGGCTGTCCATATGGGTCTTAATCTGCATAAACGAGTTGACACAATCAACATCTGAAAAGTCAATTCTGTTTCCTGCGAGTTCATTTATCAGCTGTCGAAATCTGCCGTTAAGTTAGGGGACATTCATAAAGTCCTCAAGACAATCCAGCCTGTAATCAAGGGTTTCAATGTCATCTGTAAACTCTTTCATTTTAGATGTTGCGACAGCAAAATTCATAGGTGCAATAAGTTTTGCTATGTTATCCGTTTCAAGATTGACCATAAAATCCTGCGGATAATTTTCATATTTTTTCTGCCGCTTTTTTGCATACTCCTCAGCCTCCGCCGACGGATAGAACAGATCTACATAATCGGTAATTTTCATTGTTTTCACTCCACAATTTATTTTGCTGTAACAATATTCCCGTCACTAATCTCAATAACCCTGCCGCATTGCTCCGCAATCTTCGGGTCGTGGGTAACTATAACAACCGTCCTGCCTTGTTTGTTCAGGGACTTGAAAAGCTCCATAATCTCAGCGGAAGTCTTTGTGTCCAGTGCTCCCGTCGGTTCGTCCGCCAAAATCATTGACGGTTCATTGACTATCGCTCTGGCAATTGCCACACGCTGCTTCTGTCCGCCCGAAAGTTTGCTGCATAGCTTTTTGGCAAGCTCCTCAATGCCTACCGATTTCAGTGCCGCAAGGGCTTTTTCTTTCTTGTCACTGACTTTCTTTTTGGAAAAATTCAGCGGTATCATCACGTTTTCCAGTGCCGTGAAATCCTCAACCAGTGCAAAATCCTGCATAACCATCCCGATTTTCTCGTTTCTGATTTTTGCATACTGACTTTCGGAAAGGTCTTTCACAAGCACATCATCAATGTAGTATTCGCCCTCCTGATAGTTGTCAATGCAGGCTAAAATATGCAGAAGCGTTGATTTTCCTGCACCCGATTTTCCGATAATCGCAATAAGCTCACCGTCCCGAATTTCTGCCGAAACACCGTGGAGAGCCTTGAATTCGTTGGCTTTCTTTGAATTATATATTTTTACTATGTTATTAAGTTTTACCATTACTATTCCTCCGATAATATTATTGCTTTTTTTATAGCCTTTGATGTAAGGATAATGCAGAAAATGATACAGGATACCAAGATATATACAGCACACACAATCAGGCAAATGGTGATCTGTTTCCAGCCCAATGTAATTACTGTTTTGCTGAACAATCCTGCCTTGTAGAAAATCAACGATCCTGCTATTGAAATTATCAAAGACACAATGCAAATCAGCCCATTGTAAATTACATTGATTGTAAGCAACTGTTTTCTTTTTGCACCACCCAAATACAGTATGGCTTCGTTTCTTATATTATTTTTGCAGTTAATCGCATTAACGCTCACTGACGCAATCAGTACAAGCAGGTATATTGCACACATTATTGGCATCAATGTGTACAACTCTCTATAAACAATGGTCTGACTGTTGTTGTTCAACTGAGAAAACTGTATCGCAAATGATAATACAGAAAGATTCTCGTTGATATATTTTCTGTTGTAAAGCTTTTCATCATCGGAAATATTCCGGTTGTACTTTATAAAAAGGGAGTCTGACATTACTGAATCCAAATCGGTTTTATTCCACTCCTTATCTGTAAAAAACAATACAGGTTCATTATATACAATGCTGTCCGCTGAATACCCAAGAGATTCGAGTTTCAAAGCAATCTCCTCGTTTGTAAAGCCTTTGTTTTTAAGCTGGTCATTCAGACAGTTGAAATGTGTAGAAAGCATTAACTGATAGGATGGTTCATTTGATTCATATTCCGAGTTTGCTCCAAGGTATTTTTCATTATCACCAATTACACCGATTATTCTGACCTTCAACGTTCCATTTTCAGTTTCAAATTCAGCAATATCATTAACATTATAGCCTTGATAATTTCGGGTAATTACAGCCTGCGGTATATCATCGGATTGCTTGGAATCAGTTATCCACGAACCTTTTTCTATTGTCGGGCGAAAAAGATTTGCAGAATAATCATCATATACAAGTGCATATGCGGTCTTAACCTCGTTAGTTTGTGTATCAACGCCTGTTTGCAGGGACGCAAAGTTTACAGACGAGATAAAATCAACATCTTTCAGCTGAGTTTTGATTTCATCTGTGTTTTCCAAAAGTCCGCCATTTTCATTATCTTTCAAAAAATATCCACCACAATACAATCCCTCGCCATTAAGCAGCGGTTTGACAGCCTCATATGAGGAAGCCTTTTCGTCTATTATCGATGTCATAATTATTCCGATAACAAAAACAGCAATCAGCTGGAGGCTTATTAAAACATTGATAAACGAGTGCTTTTTCAGGAAGATACCGATAACCCTGCCGTATAACTTAATTCTCATTTCAATCCCTCCTTAATTTTTTTGCCGAGATTATGATGAAGCAAAAACAGATTAAGAAGATACGATATTGCAGAGTAAATCAAAATTATTTCTGCGTAAACATATGGATTATATGCAGCTTTCATAAGCGGAAATTTAGCTGAAAGTACAGTAAGAATAAATTTATCATAGCACAAAGCTGAAATAATGCTTACAGGAAGCATAATAAGAATAATCTCATTTGCGGTTGATATGCTCAGATTTGAGGTTAACCCTCCGCAGATACGCATAATGGTCAGTTGTCTTGTTCTGCTGATAATGATGTAATTATACAGAATGGAAATGTTCAATGCCGAAAGAATGGCAATGATTACCGAAATCAGTACAACTGTTATGTAGTAGGAAGTGTTTGATGCCAAGTCGAATGCCGGTTCATAAAGAGTGATTTTATCTTTGAAAAATTCGCTGATATATGCGGTAAAATCATCATATTCAGATTTAGTGATTTTATTGTTGAGTGCAAGATAAACCCCGTCGTTCATAATTGTATCGTCGGGGACTGAGCTGAACGGAACATAGATACTGTAAAAAAAATAGCTGCTGTTAGCAGGGTTTATTGTGCCGATAACATCATAGCTCTGACCGAATGCTGTAACCGAATTTGTATATTCGGGTGCTGAAGTCGGCTGATTTACATTTCCGCTGCCCATTACAACAGCCTTTTTTTCTCCGTTTGAATATTGCTCCTGCGTGAAAAAACTGCCGTCCTTAATTACAAGGTCATCAATCATTGGCTGAAATACGTTATCGGAATATTCAAATTTTCCTTCAGAATACTGAAGATAGAATGCGACAGGTATTTCCTCATCAATTCCGCTTACCTGCGTGGACGAAAAACAGGTAATATATGAAACATCACCCATAAGCTTATTCGGCATATTCTTCACAAACTCACAAAAATTTTTTTTTGTAATAATGTCATTTATGGAAAAACCGACAGCATAGCTGTCAATTTCGCCGTCCTCAATATTTTTGCTGTACTGATAGTACAATCCAACACCGAAAAACAAAACCCCGAATGAAACAAACATAGAAATCACAAGTAGAACCAGCATACCGGTATGATTTTTCATCATATTTCTAAGATTTTTCAGCGTGTACATTCTTTCCTCCTTCAAACCCATTAAGGCAATGCATTATCTGATGTTATTCAGATAATGCATTGCCTTTGTAAAATGTTCAATTGATTTTTATTAAAATTTCTTTAATGCATATTTAATTCGGAGCAAAGCCCGATGTAAGCGTAGCTTTTCATCGGCTGCGACGAAGCAAGCTTGCCGCAGGAGCTTTAGCTCCTCAGGGTTATATATTAGTAATCAGACTGAATATCCTTAAAAACTCTATTATCTTTCATGACTAGAGTTCTGGCAGAATACTTATAACTAGTATTACGGTTATGGGTTGTTGTTGCTTTCAAAAGCTGACCTTTGGACAGCGTACCATTTTTCCATCCAGAAGGAGTATAAGAACCGATTTTTGCTGCAGAAGTCTTGTAATAAAGGGTTGACTGTACAGAGTAATTTGTTTTTGTAGTTGAAAGATTCGTTACCGTTCCCACTGAATCTGTCTCGCTTGGAGTATAAGACGTATATGCAAGTATAATTCGATAACTATCCTCATATGATGCTTGATACGCACTAGCACCTATAGCACTCATAGAAGCCATTATCATAACAGCAGCACCCATAGCCGCAATTTTCTTCTTAAGTTTCATATTGAAAACCTTTGAATCAATCTTCTTCCTGCACAAAATGATTAATTCAGCTCAAAACTATACTAGTGTAGATCGTAATAGTCGAATATGCCAATCTTTTGAATTGTGTTTTTGATGCTTATCTCTTGTAAATGTTCTTAGGTTCTCTAGTCTGATATCCGCCATAATGAGAAGCTGCTCCACAAGCCAAAATTGCAGTATGCTTTGCAATCTTCTGAATCATTTCAGCTATCATTTTCTTGAACTTTTTCACATGAATTTCCCCCTCTCTCTTGAATTTTTGCTTCTTTAACTTTTGCTGCGATCATAAGCAAAACAATTAAAAAAGTTGTAAATATAATCATTGTGCCAAGATAACTTTCTCTGAGAATTAACCCGGCACAATTAATTATTGAAGTCATAGCTGTCCCTGTTATTTTTAACTTTATTTTTTTTGAATCATCAATTGGTTTGTTTTTATTTTCTATAGGACCCAAGACAGAAACTATCAGTTCAGTAACACAGATTAAAACAATAATAATTGATAGGGAGAGCTTGTTAGAAAACATACAATTTGCTAAAACGGTTAATATGAATGTAATACACATCAATAAATTGCACCTAAAGTATGTATCAGCGTGATAGCCTCCGGTGAATGATCTGATAAGTATAAACAATAAAAGAAAGATAATACTTTCTGCTATGTGATTAATAATTATCTCCAATAAAAGAACAAGAAAAATATTTAAAAACGACGATATACTGATTTCTATTCCATATCTATAAAAGTCTTGTACATCTGATTCGCTGCTGATTACTTCTTGCTCTGTAAGGAAAGTAACGATTTTAGATACCAAATAATTCATTTTATCACCTTGCTTTTTTATATTTTAATAAATATAAAGTCTTTCGTCAAGCGTTTTGGCATATTGTGCAGTTTTCAGGCACAAAAAAATAACTCGGCATAAGCCGAGCTATCATATGAGTTAAGTTTCTAAGATTATAGAGCAGCAGAAAGCATTGTCAATTTCATAGTAATCATATCTTCCACTGTATTTATTTACTATGTCCCTAATAATAGAAGTGCCAAGTCCATGGTTTATGATATCTTTCTTTGTGGTTTTTAATTTTGGATTTTCGCTAATAACAGACTTATCTAGAGAATTTTTCACTATAAATGTATAAATGTTGTTTTCTTTACTGATTTCCAAATAGATAAACTTGTTTAAATCTGGCGGCATAGCTTCACAGGCTGTGATCGCATTTTCCAAAGTATTGCTCAATAAGTCACATAGATCAAGCTCATTGATACCTACAAAGTCATTTACCGTAATACATGACACCTTTATTCCTAAAGTTGATGCGGTAGACAATTTAGAGTTGATTATTGCATTTGCAACTGGATTATTGGTTTGAACAAATGTCATTGTAGCTTTAACAATGCCGTTGGATTGTTCAATAAATTCCAAAGCATCTTCGGTTTTGCCACTTGTGAGCAATTCATAAACGGTGGTAAGTTGATCCTTTATATCGTGCCTTATTTTTCTGATCAGCTCGTATTGAGTCTCCGCATTATTAACATACTGTTCCATATACTGTTCTTTTACGGATAGTACCTTCATATTCTTTATCTGAGCATTCTTGAAGAAGAGTGAATAAATAACGTAAAACATTAGGAAATTCAGTATAATGATAACCAGGTATGATAAATTGATGTATATTCTTTGCGTATCATCCGCATTGAGTGAAAGTACATGGAGAAGTGATACTAGAATAAAGGAAGATATTAATACTGTGATAATCGGAGACCAATCTGATATTGTATAACTGTCAGAGAATTTGAACAGCTTGATTATAATTTTCAAGGAGATCCAAAGAGAAATCTGGATTACAATCAAAGTCATGAATCTTACGCTATTATCATTTGTAATCAAGTCCTTGACGCTTATTCTATTTAGAGATGATAATAAATTAAGTTCAACAGAAGTGATAAGCAGCAGAATAATATTGGGAATGATCGTTGATAGTAGTTTTTTAATAATACTGTCGTTAAAGGCAATAATGGCATATACCAACAATATAACTAAATATAAAGTACTTGTAAATCCCTCATATAAAGTGATGTGATTTAACAGGGTTATGGTTGTTCCAAATATGATACTAAAAATCGAAAGAAATGTTTTTGCCTGTTTGAGAGATTTAGGATTTAGAAATCTATACACAAACCATGTCATAATAAAGCCCTGATAATAATTAATCACAAGCTCAAAGCATTTCCATAGCAAGTTCTTCATTTTGTCTTCCTCAAATACTGTGTTAATTTCTCATCAACAGTTTGTTTGTAGTTTTTACTCATATTTAATCTAAAGCCTTGCTTAAAAATTATCTCGTCTTTATTTCTATCTATATTAAAAATGTGACGAAGATTAACTAGAAAACTCTTGTGTATCCGAGCAAAATCATATTGAGAAAAATGAATCTCCAATTCACCAATATTACCTCTGATCTTTATCGGTTCGTTATGTTCTGAATGATAGATAACATAATGTTTACTGCTCTCAATATAATAAATGCTCTTTATTTGCAGCGGAACTCTTCCGACTTCTTTATTTTCCAAAATAATAATTGCGTTTTGCTTCATTTCATTGAAGAGCTGATTAACCACACTATGTAGTTTTTCTGTGAAAAAAGAATCATTGCTTTTGGTTATAAAATTCAGTGGTCGGAAATAAAGACTATCATAAACCAGTTCAGGATGATTGGTAACAAAAATTATGTAACAGTCGTTTGAACTTGAAATCTTAGCTGCTAATTGAAAACCGTCCGGCTCCGGCATATCAATATCAAGAAAAACCAAATCAAATGGTTTTATTAAGTGGTGCTGATACATCAATTCACTTGAAATGTAAGTTTCTAACTCAATATCTTCATTATTCTGTCTTTTAAATTCGGATTTGACAGCTTGTGACATATTATTAACAAATACTTTATTATCATCACATATTGCCACTCTGATCATATGTATTTCCTCCTTATAATGTAGTATAAATCACATCAATTATATTCACAATATAAATAATCGACAAATTTCGCCGATTTGTTATAAATAATATAAACTTGTAACTTCTAAATATATTTATACTATAATAAAAGTGTTGGAATCGGAAAGGTAGGTGGATCGTATATTATGAAAAAGCGAGTTAAAAGCTCAAATGTTTTTGGTGAAAAACAAAAGCTCATTATCGCCAAAATCTTGATCGATCTGCGAGAGCTAAACTTTCTAACACAAACAGATATAGCAAAACATCTTCATCTTTCTCCTAGCACGATCTCTCACTATGAGAAAGGATTAACTGTCCCACCTACAGAAGTTGTGTATCGACTTGCCGAGTTTTATAACGTTACTACAGATTATATTCTTGGAAAAAGTGCAAGTAAGACAAATCTTAATGAAACTTATGCTATAAAGCTAACAAATAAAATGACTATAGGCGACGCTGTAGAAATAATGGCAAAGATGGACAATGCAGAACGTGAGCATTTAGCGTATTTCATTGAGGTTATAGGAAAGTCAAAAAAATAATTCAATTTAGAACTCTGAATTTTTATCAGGGTTCTTTTTTTATTTTACCATAATAAAACAACAAGGTCAAGCATATTATATTAGTTTTCTGTTCTTTAAATTTCGTGCTAAACATCTTCACCTTATGCCATTTTTGTTGACATCGATAATGTAAAACGTATAATTAAATAAGACTCATGCATCATATGAAATTTAATAAGGAGAATTTTTATGACTATAAATGCTTGGAGAGCTTCAAATGTAAAAAATTTTGATCAATATACTGAATTGTACGATTTTGCAGGTGTTTCTGTTTTTAAAATCGTAGTTCAGTAAAGAACACAAAACATGACTGACAAACTCAGATTCGGTCAGTTCATATCCGAGAAACGAATACAACACTCTATGACCAAGCAAGAACTCGCAAGACAGATTGGGATATCTACAGCATATCTCAGTCAACTTGAAAGCGGAGCAAGAAGCAATCCAACTATTGAAGTGCTTGACCGAATGATTAATAAATTGCACTTGGACGAAGCGGAAACACATAAAATATATGATCTCTATGCAGCATCAAATGATACAATTAGTCCGGACATTATTACATATCTAAAGAGCAATAATATTGTAACAAAAGCGATTCGTAAAGCACAGGAAAATAGTGCAACAGAAAAAGATTGGCTTGATTTCATAGACCAACTTCAAAAATGAACAAATAATTTTGCGGTTTATGCCGCAAATTTATTTAGCATCAGTTTAGCTTACCAGCTAAACGTCGGAGGATTGATAGATTGACAATAGATAATATACATCATATACGCTGCCCAATATGTGGTGGCAGACTTTTTGATGTAATAACAGGAAAAGGCGAGAATAGTTATTTCGGTACAAACTTTGCAGTTATGATCAAGTGTTGGAAATGCTGAGAAACAATAACGTTAAAACCATTAAATAATATTAATTACTTAGTACAAGCATCACACGTTTGTTTAAAATCGGAGTAGAAGCCTGACAAGTAGCTTTTAAAGCTAGTGTCGGTTTCTATTTTTTTATTTTTGTTAACTCCATTTTTGCTTTAAGAGCAGAAATGGAGTTTTTTTATGCCCATTTTTAAATACTGGCAGCAATACATAGCCAAATATCCATAAGCCTTCGTTTTGATTCAGAACAAGAAAATCAAAACGGAGGAATAAAAAATGAGCAAAAACATAGTAAGTGTTTATGACACTATAACCAAAAGATACGTTGAAATTGAAGTAAGCGAAAAGATCCGCACATATTACAATAGAACCCAATGGAATATTGATGACAACAATAAATCGTTCTATAAGCACGAGATCCAGTTCTCTGCGTTGAAAGGAAATATTAACGGAGAATTTGAAAACTTTCAGGAGTTCCGAACAGAAAATGACGATGTTGAAAGAAGAGTGATACAGAATATTAAATTTGAAAAGCTGTATAGCTGTCTGAATGAACTTTCTGAGGATGAACGAAGATTGATCTTTGCAATATATTTTGAAAATAAAACGGAAAACGAGGTCGCTTACTTTCTACATACCACTCAGCAAAACATTAACAAAAAGAAACGTAGGATTTTGTGCAAGCTTAACAAACTTTTGAAATTGCAATAAAAAACGGTTGTTAAATACCAGACTTCTACCCCTATACAAGTGTAAGGAGAATAAAAGCTCCAAGTAACTTGACAATAGAATATCAACTCTGTAAGTATGTTAATCACACGGCCGGTATGAAATCTCGGCAGCCAAAGAAACCATACGCCAAGACTCCGAAAGGATGAGCGATAAATATGACGTTTCAAAATTCGATGCAGCAAAGGCAAAACTGGATGAAACGCAGTCGGCGATAACCAAGCGGCAGGCTCAGAGACAGATGATGGAGAACTTCATGAAGGTGCTGCGGTCGCTGCCGGAGCAGGTCGATTACTTTGAGGAAGGCACCTGGTACGCAATGTGCGACTTCATCACGGTCTACGGCAAAGATGACATCCGGGTTACCTTCCATAACGGATTGGAAATCCGAGTATAAAGATTACTCCCCACAACGGCTCACTTTGAACCGATGTGGGGAGCTTTTCTGTCTTACTTTGTAATAGCCGAAAAATCGGGCTCACCTTTTGTTATGATGCTGAAAATCAAATCTGCCGTTTCTTGACTTACCGCATCTGCATCGCTTTTGTCTCCATAACACTCCACATAGACATTCGTATTTCCAATAGAGAACGAAGCGAAGAATATTGCGGATTGCTCACCTCTGCTGTTGGGACTGGTAACAAAGTATCCCGTAGTGACAGGAATTCCGTTTACCGATGAGCTGCTTTCGTTTCCTTCCAGAACCACATCGCTTATTGGAAAATTATCCTGGGCAAATATGATTGTCGCATCACCGAGTTTTCCTTCGACTCGGAGCAGCTCCCCGTTTTCCTCTCGGAAAGTTCCGATGGCTGATCTTCGTTCAGTGGTTTCAGGAAGTATGGCGTCCAATTCTGCATCTGTCAGTTTACGCGATGAAACGGGATAGCCGACATGAATACTTGCCACGTTGGTACTTCCGATGTGATAGACAATGGAGTCACCGTTTGCAAGATTAACAGTATAACCTTTAGAACCAAACCATCCCATATTGCTGCCAACAATTCCTGTTACTGCGACTATGGCTACCAGGCAAGCGGCAACTGGAATCAGGAACTTTTTGAAATTCTTTCTCTGTGACATATAGTTCACCTTATCCTTTCTGTCATGAACAGAACGGTTCTTCTCTAAAATCGCAGAAAGCATACGATCATTTGCAGAATCGCTCGGTTCGATTTTGTCCCAAGAAGTAATGATTTTATTGTTCTTCATCGAAATCATCACCTAACCTTTCTTTGAGGATGGCACGAGCCTCGTGCAAATAATTACGGATTGTCGATTGCGGCTTTTTCAGGATGCCTGCGATTTCCACGCTGGTATATCCTTCATAATAATACAGATAGACCACGGTCTTATACTTTTCGGGGAGTTCCATAACCACTTGGAAAATATCATCTGTTTCGATATTTTCTGAGCTGGGGAGATTGTAGAAATCCTCGATGTTCTCGTGTCTGCGCCACCAATGCCGCAGGACATTTTTGCAAATGTTCGTGGCAGTTCTGATAAGCCATGCCTTTTCGTGTTCTTCGCTTTCAAAAGCGGGACCGCTCTTGATTAGCTGGAAGAATGTATCCTGAACTGCATCCTCGGTATCAGCAGGATTTTTCATGTAAGCAAAGCAGACGCGATAAACAGTTTTACTGTGGCGTTTGTAGATCTCCGCAATCTCTTTGTCCGTACGCAACAAAGATTTTGACATCTTGCCTTGCCCTCCTTTCACTACTAATACAATTGAGAACGCCAAAGTGTCGGATAAAAAAGAAAAAATATCAGAAACCATTATAACGCCAGTTTCTGATAGCAATATGATAAAATTGAAAATTCCGAGCCTTATCTACGGAAAGGTTACAAAATTTGAACCCGTCCGAGAAATTTGAACCCGTTTTTCTGTAAAAATAAAATTGTATCAGAGACGGCTTTTAGATAGATGAGGGTATCAGCGGAACGCAGACAAAGAAAAGAACAGAATTTAATCGTATGATAAGAATGTGCAAAAAGAAGAAAATAGACCTCATAATTACAAAGTCTATAAGCCGTTTTTCAAGAAACACGGTTGATTGTCTTCAGTACATAAGGCAGCTGAAGGAATTGGGTATTGGCGTTATTTTCGAAAAAGAGAACATAAACACGCTGACAATGACAAGCGAGTTTATGATAGCTTTGTATGGAAGTTTTGCACAGGCCGAAAGTGAATCTATCAGTAAGAACATACTCTGGGGAAAAGAAAAAGCATATAGAGAAGGGAAAGTAAATTTTCAGTACAAACATCTTCTGGGCTACAAAAAGGGAGCAGACGGCAAACCAGAGATCGTTCCTGATGAGGCGGAAACAGTAAAGCTGATATATAAACTATTTCTTGACGGTTATAGTATGAAAGGTATAAAAAATGTTCTTGAAAGCAAAAAGCTTCTTACCTCAATGGGTAATAAAATCTGGAACGAATCTTTTATCCGCAGTATTTTGAAAAATGAAAAATATGTAGGAGACGCTTTGCTGCAAAAGACATATACGCTTGACTGTATTACGCATAAGGTCGTAAAAAATTACGGCGAACGCCCGATGTATCTTGTGACAGATCATCATGAACCCATAATCGACCGTGACACATACAATAGAGTTCAGCAGGAGCTTGCAAGGCGAAGTTCTAAGCGTAAAATCAGCGATAAAACTACTACCGAGCAAGGAAAATACAGCAGTAAATATGCACTTACGGAACTGCTTATCTGTGGAAAATGCGGCACGCCTTACCGCCGTACAACGTGGACTTCAAGAGGCAAAAAGCAAATTGTCTGGCGGTGTATAAGCCGACTGGAACACGGCAGAAGATACTGTCCCGATTCGCCTACGATAAAGGAAGAACAGCTTCACAAAGCCATAATACGAGCGATAAACAATTACTACTCCTGCCGTAATGACATTGCAAGGATTTTGAAAACGAATATCGGAACAGTCCTTGAATGTCAGGGGCAGGAAGAGATTATATCAATCGAAAAAAAGCTTAAAGAGATCGACAAGGCAAGAAATGATCTGATAAGTCTCATAGCAACAGGCGGCTGTGATGAGGACAAGCTGGACAGCAAGTTTGCAAAACTGTATGAGGAAGAGCAAAGCCTAAGTGAAAGACTTGTATTGCTGAAATCAAAAAATCAAACTTCCGCCGAAACTCAAGCCAAGCTTGATAAGATAATAGATATGATAGAGCATGAGAAGTTTGAGCTGGAAACGTTCGATAATGTGCTTATCAGAAAACTGATAGAATGTGTGAAGGTTCTGAACAAGGCGGAGATACTGGTGATTTTTAAAGGTGGGTATGAGGTCAGGACTGAAATTGAATAACGATCAAAATTTACGGCTTGCGATATATTCGCAGGCTGTTTTTTTGTTGGGAGGTGCAGCATTGTCCAAAAACTTTGAAGGCATAAAAACAAGAAAATTCGGTATAGAGATTGAAATGACAGGACTTACACGAAGTCAGGCGGCAAAAGCTATGGCAAATGTCCTTGACGGAAGTGTTGAACACGAGGGAGGCAGCTATGATAAATACGTTGTCACGGACGCCAAGAACCGAGGGTGGGCGATAGTTTATGACGGCAGTATCAACTGCTATAACGCAAGCGGAGACAGAGCGTCTAAGGCATACAGCGTGGAAATGAATTCTCCTGTGCTGGAATATGAAGACATACCGCTTTTGCAGGAGGTCGTGAGAGCCTTACGCCGTGCAGGCGGAGTGACAGGTCCGAGATATTGTGCAGGCACGCACATTCACATTTCGGCAGACGATTATACACCGCAGCAGATACGAAATCTTGTAAACATCTTCGCAAGCAAGGAAGATTTTCTATGGGACGCTTTGCAGGTATCATCTGCCCGTGAAAGCTACTGTCACAAGATGAATAAGCAGTTCATAGAGGACATAAACCGCAAGAAGCCCAAAGATATGGAGGAGATAAAAAGGCTTTGGTATCGTGGAAGAATGAGCGAGCAGTTTCAGCATTATTCAAACAGCCGATATGTGATCTGCAATCTGCACAGCTTTTTTCAGCACGGACATTATGAGATAAGAGCGTACAACGGTTCTCTTCACGCAGGAGAGGTAAGAAGTCAGATAGTGCTTGCGTTAGCCATAAGCAATGCGGCAATGACCAAGAAATACTGCTCTCCTCACGTTTCGCAGAGTGATAATATGCGGTACAGCTTTAGGGTATGGCTTTTGAATCTTGGACTGATAGGTGAAGAATTCAAGAATTGCAGGACACATCTTCTGAAACATCTTGAGGGCGATATTGCCTGGCGGCACCCTGAGGATGGAATTGCTGCAAGGGCAAAGCTGAAAGAAAAACGTGAGCTGGAGCGGCAAGCCGCCCGTGAGCAACGTGTCGAGCTTGTAAGCGACAACAGCACGCAAGTCGAAAATGTACCCGAAGAACACATTGAGCCGTCAGAAAGTGAATGTGACGAATTTGAAGAAGAATTTGAAATGAGTATGTAAGGAGGAAAACATGGAATACAAAAGATTATACATTGCCTATGGCAGCAACATCAACCTTGAACAGATGGCGCATCGCTGTCCGAATTCAAAGGTTGTAAGCACAGAAATGATGCAGGGCTATGAACTTGAATTTCGTGGTGTGGCAACGATCGTACCGAATGAGAAGTCGGAAGTACCCGTTCTGATATGGGAGATAGACGGACGTGACGAACACAGTCTTGACAAATATGAGGGCTTTCCGAATCTTTACCGCAAGGAGCTGTTTGAGATAGAGGTAGACGGAGAAAAGAAAGAGTGCATGGCGTACTTGATGAACAAGGGTCAGATCTCACCGCCGACCAGTTATTATTACAACGTTATAAATCAGGGATATGAGGCGAACGGTATGGACACAAGCTATCTGAGGGCGGCACTTGAAAGGTCGGTTTACGGGCAGCATTCTGATGAATTTCAAGAAGAACTTGAAGAAGATGATCTTCAGATGAAGTTTTAAGGAGCGTGGTCAAATGAGATACAAGGATTTTCATGTGAGAATTACGCCAGACAAATATATCCCCAGGGTTGACAAGAAAGGCAATAAAATTCTCTGTGAGGGCTTTTTGATACAGATCTTTGCAGATAAAACCGAGCGGGACGAGATCGACAATTTTACTGCTGCGGTGGGGTTTGAGATACTGGAGGACAGTTTTGCGGAGGCGGTGCAGTTTGCGAAGGATTTTATTGATTGTGAGAACAAAATATATCAGATAGATTCCAACCCGATTGTCACATAGAAAATGTGCATTTTGTGTCTAAAATCTTCACCTTATGCCAAATTCGTTGACAAATTAAATTTACGTAGTTATAATAATATTATAATTCTGCTATAGTGCATTACGTCGAAAAAGCTACTAAATCTTTGTGATTTATGAATTGAAAATGCACCGCAGTATTTCGTTTATTTGAATTAACAGCAAAGAGAGGGCTTGTAATGAATTGGGAAAAGCTTTTATGCGAAAAACGGAAATCCAAGTCTAAATTTAATAATAAGGATTTACGCAATGAATTTCAGAAAGATTATCACAGAATAATATGCAGTGCGTCATTCAGACGTTTGCAGGACAAAACTCAGGTATTTCCGTTGGATAAAAGCGATTTTGTGCGTACAAGGCTGACCCATTCTCTTGAAGTTTCCTCATTTGCCAAATCATTAGGGCAGACCGCTTTTCAGTATCTGATCGACAATAATATTGATGAAGATATAACAGCGGAAACTAAGGACAAGGTATGCAGTATACTTGAATGTGCAGGGCTGCTGCATGATATAGGCAATCCTCCTTTCGGACATTTTGGTGAAGATTCCATCAGAAACTGGTTTGAAGCAAATCTAACGAAAATTGAATTTGACGGAACTACGCTTGATCGGTATTTAGACGAGCAGATGAAAAGCGATCTGCTTCGTTTTGAGGGTAATGCCCAGGCTCTTCGCTTGCTGACAAAGCTGCACTATCTTGTTGATGAAAACGGTATGCATCTTACTTATGCTTTGCTCAATACGCTGATAAAGTATCCGATTTCATCTTGTGAAATAGATAAGCAAAGTGGTAATATCAAGACTAAGAAGATGGGATATTACCTTGCAGAAAAAGAGCTTTTTGAAGATATTACATCTTCGACCGGTGCAGCAGATTGCCGGTATCCGCTTACATATTTGCTTGAAGCCGCCGATGATATAGCTTATCTGACAGCTGACATAGAGGACGCAGTAAAGAAAGGGTTTCTCAGTTATGACCAGCTTCTTGAAGAGTTAAGAAGTGAGAAATACATAAGTAAATGCGCCGATGAAGATGAGAGAAAAAATTATACCAATATGATCGATTGGTTGGAAACAAAATATCAAAATGCTAAAGCTAAGAAAATAGCAAATCCCGAGCTTAATGCGGTTCAGAATTGGGTTATCAGTATACAGGGAAATCTTTTATACTGTGCTTCATATGGCTTCACAAGAAATTACAGAAGTATAATGGAAGGCACATTCACTAAAGATGTGCTTTCTGTATCACGTGGAAATGCTATGTCAAAGGCTTTAGGGGGTATAGCATACGAGTATGTTTTCCGTTCTAAGCCGATACTTAAAATGGAGATCTCTGCGGGTAATATAATCAATTTTCTGCTCGACAATTTCATTCCTGCGGCAGTTAATTTTGATACTGGAACAAAGCTTTCACCTATGAAGGATAGACTAATGAATATGATTTCTGATAACTATCGTCAGATTTACACAATATATTCTGAGGGTAAGAGCGATAAAGAAAAGCTGTATCTCAGACTGCTTCTGGTAACTGATTTCGTCTGCGGCATGACTGATAGTTATGCTAAAAGGCTTTATCAGGAGTTGAGTGGGATTGAGTGATGGAGGAACTTATTATGTTAATTGATGAAATTATTAATTTTTGCGACGCTGACTATGATTCAATAGAATGTAATTGTGATGATTGCAGCAATGCTACAATATGTGGGCATGATTGTAAAGAATGTCTTGATGATATACATTATCATCGTAATAATTTACGATCAGATTATAGCTGTAGAAAACTATTAGATTATTATGTATGTAGATATTCATATAAATATTGTTCAGAAATAAGGTATGCTCTTCAAGAAATTGATCATGATAGATATAGGGATTTTAGTATATTACCGTTGGGATGCGGTGGTGCTGCTGATTTAATGGCTTTTGATGAAGTGTGTAGTGAAAAAATAAATAAATATTATGGTATAGATATAAATGAATACTGGGATACTATCCATGAACAAATAAAATGTGTTTCGGGCTACAAGGTGAATTTTTCAACTAATGTAGATGTTTTGTCTTATCTGCGAACAAATAATATAATGAATTATAATGTGATTATAATTGAATATCTCATATCTTTTTTCTATAAAGAAATTGGGGAAATGGGCATAAGTCAATTTTTTGATGATATTATTGAGAGCATTGTTTCGAATAAAAGATATGACACACCAATGCTGATAATAATTAATGACGTTGATAATTGCTATACCGGCAGAGATACTGTTGATATGCTCATTGACAAATTAAATAATTTTACATATAGTAAAAAAAGATTTTCACCGTCGAGTTATTATAGTGACTCTGAACAGTATGATACGAATGAAAACTTTTATGTTATAGACTATGACTTCCAACAAAAATATTGTGTAGCGAAAACGTGTAACAGTGCACAATTAATAATTGAGGTGGAATAATTAAATGATAATCAGTGCAAGCCGCAGGACAGATATTCCTGCTTTTTATTCTGATTGGTTTTTCAATAGAATAAAAGAAGGATATGTTCTTGTTCGGAACCCCATGAATATACATCAGGTTAGTAAAATAAAACTTTCCCCGGACGTTGTGGATTGTATTGTGTTTTGGACAAAAAATCCTAAACCTATGCTTGATAAACTTGACGAATTGAAAGATTATAGATATTATTTTCAGTTTACCTTGAATTCTTATTCTAATGATATTGAACCGAATGTTCCATCTAAAAGTGAAGAAATAATTAATACTTTCAAGCAATTGTCTGATTTAATCGGTCGTGATAGAGTGATTTGGAGATATGATCCGATTATTCTAAGTGAAAAATATACAGTACAATACCATATTAAGTATTTTGAGAAGCTTTCTCAAATTTTAAATGGAAGTTTTAATAAATGCGTTATAAGCTTTGTAGATTTTTATAAAAAGAATGCTCGTACTTTAAATGAGAGTATGATAAATGAACCTGTAAAAGAAGAAATAAATCTTATTGCAAAAGCATTTAGTGAAATATCAAAAAAATATGATTTTGAAATCAATACTTGCGCAGAGAGCATTGATCTTTCTTCATATGGGATAAATCACGGTAAGTGTATTGATGACAAATTGATAGAACAACTTTGCGGCTGTAGGATTTCAGCAAACAAAGATAAAAATCAGCGTGATATTTGTGGTTGTATAGAGAGTATTGACATTGGTCTGTATAATACTTGTATGCATAAGTGTAAGTATTGTTATGCCAATTATAGCTTAAAAACAGTTGATGATAATTATGCAAAATACAATCCAAATTCACCATTGTTATGCAGTGAATTATTAATTGAAGATAAAATAATTGAAAGAAACGTTAAATCTTTAATAGATGATCAGTTAACAATGTGGTAATAATTTGACGCTTTCATTCTCTATCATTGCTTTTAAGAAAAATGTTTTTTCATTTATAACACAAACGCTTAAACAATTCATCTATTTCATAGTCACAACACAAAAAGCTCGCAGACTTCTGCGGGTTTTTTTTGTTTTATCTTGACAGGTATGACTGCGATATGATATAATCGAAAAAATCAGAATGTCATGGGGTGGTAGAGTTTATGAAAAGGCACGTTTTGATACTTTTTAGCGTGTATACCCTTGTTTCCTGAGACGATGCCATAGTTCGGGAAGCTCAAGTGTCGGGTTCCGTTTGTGATACCTTTTGATAAGATCTATTTCTTCCTTGGTATGCTCATTGGGATGATGATGCGGTCGGCGTGATTTAACTGCGAGGGACTCCACACTTCCGTCCCAGCGTTTCAGCCAGAAATATATATATGAACGTGATTTATTGTATTTTCTGCTCGCTCGGCTCACTCCATATTTCTTTGCGTAATTCATTAAGGATTGACGAAACTTCATATCTTGTGTTATAGTTTAGATATTAGAGTGATTGTTGAACCAGGCGGTGAAGGGATAGTAACTGGCTTTCCTATTAATCGCTAATTATGAGAGGAGATTAAAATGGTAAAAGACGCATATGATATGTTCTTCAAAAATATCTCTATGCAATTTCATGACGACTCTCTTGTGAATGCTCTTGTGGAAGATGCTGAAGAACTGGCGAAATATGGAGAAAAACGGGTGGCTCTTGAAAATTTTTTGGAGAACGTTTTAGCTAATGAGGTTACGATTTCAAAAGAAGCTGTCACTTTAGCAGAAAAAGCATTCAGTGATGCTCCAAATGATTATGATATAGAGCTAATAAACGAACTGAAAAAAACCGATGTTACGTAAGGGGATGATTTGGATGCCAATGGACAAAAAAGATCAACTTGCAGAATTAATTTCAAATGCGGAAACTTCCTTTTATAATGGGCAATTACAAGAGGCGTTCAGTCTTTCTTTATCAGCTATAAAACTCGATGAGAACTGTGCAGATGCGTATCAGTGTGCTGCAAATGTTTGTATGTCACTCAGCAGATACGAAGATGCAATTGAGTATTATCAAAAAGTTCAAATATATATAATGTTAATAACGCAAATCGAAATGAACTTATAGTTAGTAATATTGTAGACTCAATGTCGGATTCAGATATTATGAGCTTTTTGACCTACCAGAATGCTGGTGGAATGAACACCGATTTTACGAGTGTCAAAAGTGCGTTGAAATGGGATCCGATTTATTACAGCAGAACTGCTAATGCTAGTTATGGAATTGGTTTAGCAGCAGTTATACTCAATGATGAGGCTATGGGGTATAACTCTAAAATTATTTTTATTACTGACAGCAGTGTATCAGTTGACAGTAGATTTCTTAAGCTTGCAATTAATAACAAGATACCTATTTACTTTTTCTGTATTGGTGATTTTAATACAGCTGCATTGATAGGTTATGCACAGCTGACAGGCGGCAAGGTATACTCTGCTAAAACCGCTGCTGAAATAAATCAAAGCTGCAATGAAATAGGTCCTAAGACCTTTGTTGGAGAAACAGACACTGATGGTGACGGTTTTACAGATATTGAAGAAATGAGTGGTCTTATTGTAAGCTCAAATTGCAAAATTGTTAATACCGATTATATGAAAGCTGACACGGATGATGACGGCCTTGATGACAATGAAGAAGTCGACGTTGAGCTTACGAAGGTTGAAGTTCCGGGCAAACTATGAGTATAAAGATAATCCCAATATGGACTTAAATGAATTGCTTAACAATTATTTAATAAAGATGAACAACAAGCAAAGATTTTCTGATTTTATATATAATATTACAGGTTCAAATGAACGATCTGATTTGAAAATACTTGCTACATCATATATTAGACCTCCTATGGATTTTCTTTCTGCTGGTTGCGTGTATAGTTCATCTACTTGTAATTTAATAACTGAAAATATGATATATGGTTTTGCAAGTGCATTTTGCGATTATTATT
>NZ_JBDGDD010000036.1:0-22758 GCF_040909065.1 Ruminococcus sp. RTP21359st1_H3_RTP21359_211015 | reverse complement strand
GGCTTAATCGTCCTGAAGTGCGTCATAACCCTCTTCATTCGTTCTGATCTTTACTACGTTCTCAATGTTGTATATAAAGATCTTTCCATCTCCGATATGACCTGTATACAGGGCTGCCTTTGCAGCATCGATAACTGCTCTTGTTGGTACCTTGCAAATAACGACCTCGACCTTTACCTTTGGCAGCAGATTTGTTTCAACAACTGCGCCACGGTAATACTCAGGCTGTCCTTTCTGCATTCCGCAACCGAGAACGTTCGTTACTGTAACACCTGTTACGTCGATGTCCTCCAAAGCTGTGATAAGATCGTTGAGCTTCTGCTGCTTGCAGATGATAGCGACCTTTGTCATCTTAGGTGTGCCGTCAGCAGACGGTGCGTCTGTTGCATAAGATTCTACCTTGATAGCCTTCTCAACAGGAACTACAGGCTCTGTTGACTTGTCTACCTTTACAACGCTCTTTGCGTCGTCCTTTGTATAGCTGAGCATTGCCTGTGACATTGCTGGTGCGAAGTCAGCGTAAGAAGATACAAGACCATGCTCTGTAACGTCAAGACCAAGGATCTCTTCCTGCTCGGAAGCTCTAAGACCGATCGTGTGCTTGATGATCTGGAATACGATAGTCATTGTGATAGCTACCCAAGCGATAACTGATACCATACCGAGAAGCTGGATACCAAGGAGATGTGCTCCGCCGCCTGTGAAGAGTCCCTTTTCACCGCAAGTACCGTCTGAGAAAAGACCAACTGCGATAGTACCCCACATACCGTTGAGCATATGAACTCCGCAAGCACCAACCGGGTCATCTATCTTGAGTACCTGATCTATAAACTCTACACCTACAACTACGAGGATACCTGCAACGATACCGATTATAGCTGCTGATACTGGTGAAACTGTGTCGCATGGAGCTGTGATAGCTACAAGACCTGCAAGTGAAGCGTTAAGTGTCATTGAAACATCAGGCTTCTTATACTTGATCCAAGTAAAAATCATTGTTGTGATAGTTGCAACTGCTGCTGCAAGGTTTGTTGTTACGAAAACTTTACCTGCAAGCGGGATAGCATCGCCTTCCATTGAAGTTGTTGACGCACCGTTGAATCCGAACCAGCAGAACCAAAGGATAAAGCAGCCAAGTGCGCCAAGTGTAAGCGAGTGACCTGGGATAGCCTTTGCCTTGCCGTTCTTGTCATACTTACCGATACGAGGACCAAGGATAGCTGCGCCAACGAATGCTGCAACGCCGCCTGCCATATGAACGCAAGTTGAACCTGCGAAATCATGGAAGCCGAGGTCTGCGAGCCAGCCGCCGCCCCAGATCCAGTGAGCCTCGATAGGATAGACCAGAAGGCTTATAATTGCTGAATAGATACAATAAGAAATGAACTTTGTTCTTTCTGCCATAGCTCCAGAAACGATAGTTGCTGCTGTTGCACAGAAAACTGTCTGGAAGATAAGGAAAGCAAAGAAGGGAACTCCGTCTGGAGCAGCTGAAGCATATGTTGAATCAGCGATTCCCTTGTAAGCTCCGATGAACTTTCCGTCGCCAAACATTATACCGAAACCAAAGAGCCAAAACAGCGGAGTTCCGATACAGAAGTCCATCAGGTTTTTCATGATTATGTTACCTGCGTTTTTCGCACGGGTGAAGCCCGTTTCAACCATTGCGAAGCCTGCCTGCATAAAGAATACAAGTGCAGCTCCCAACAGTACCCATATAGTATTGACGGCACTGAAGCCTGTGCTTTCAGCCAATACTGTTACAGTGTTTGTCATATCTTTTTCCTCCTAAAATACAAAAAAGTGTATGACGACCAAAGCCATTCGGCTCGGTCTGTCATACACTTCATTGTGCATTCTGTATATTATTGTGGCTGTAGGGGAACAAAGTAGTAGATCTGTGGTTAGTTTGTTATAAAGTCCGTGTTATATTGAAAATTTGAATTGTCCCTTACTTAACGTAGAACAGCAGATCGCTGTATGTTGGATAAGGCCAGTAATCCTTGCCTACCAGTGTTTCGATCTTATCAGCCGGAACTCTGAGAGCACCCATATCTGCAAAGATAGTATCGTGGAAGAAGTTTGCCATTTCCTGTGTGTCCTCGATAGAGTGTACTTTCTGTACATCAGCTTCCAGTGTGCCAAGTGCCTTGTACATCTCAGTTACGAGAGCTGAAATTTCCTTAACAGTCTCTTCCTCAAATACAGTTTCAGCACCGCAGCTCTTTGCAAGCTCAGCAGTCTTTGCGATATCCTTGATATACTTAGCTGCAGCAGGAAGGATCTCCTTCTTAGCCATGTCGATCATTGTAAGAGCCTCGATATTGAGCGTCTTGCAATACTCGTCGAGGAGGATCTCAACTCTTGACTGAAGCTCAGCTTCTGTATAGACTCCGTACTTAGAGAATACGTCAACATTCTTTTGTGCAAGGAATGCAGGAACAGCTTCAGGAGTTGACTTAAGGTTAAGAAGTCCTCTCTTTTCAGCTTCAACAGGCCACTCGTCTGAATAACCATTGCCGTTGAAGATGATGTTCTGATTTTCCTTGATAGTTCTCTTGATAAGATCGTCAAGAGCGTCCTGGAAGTTGTCAGCCTTTTCAAGCTCGTCAGCAAACTGATCGAGAACGTCAGCAACGATAGTGTTAAGAACTGTGTTAGGACCTGCTACTGAAAGCTTTGAACCAGGCATTCTGAACTCAAACTTATTACCTGTGAATGCAAATGGTGAAGTTCTGTTACGATCTGTTGTATCCTTAGGGAAGTGTGGCAGAACGTCAACACCGATCTCCATCTCAACTCTCTTGTCCTCATACTTAACGCCGTTTACGATAGCATCGAGAACGCCTGTAAGCTCGTCGCCAAGGAAGATAGAAATAATAGCCGGAGGAGCTTCATTAGCGCCAAGTCTATGGTCGTTACCAGCAGAAGCAACTGAAGCTCTCAGGATATCCTGATAATCATTTACAGCCTTGATAACTGCTGTAAGGAATAGGAGGAACTGAGCGTTCTCAGCAGGTGTTTTACCAGGGTCGAGGAGGTTTACACCTGTGTTTGTTGAGATAGACCAGTTGTTATGCTTACCGGAACCGTTGATGCCAGCAAATGGCTTCTCATGAAGCAGGCACTTGAAGCCGTGCTTTCTAGCTGTTCTCTTCATGATCTCCATTGTGAGCTGGTTGTGGTCGGTCGCGATATTTGTTGTGCCATAGATAGGAGCAAGCTCATGCTGAGCAGGCGCTACCTCGTTATGCTTTGTTTTAGCGTAGATACCAAGTTTCCAGAGCTGCTCGTCAAGATCTTTCATGTAAGCCTGAACTCTTGTCTTGATAGTACCGAAATAGTGATCTTCAAGTTCCTGACCCTTTGGAGCAGGTGCGCCGTAAAGCGATCTGCCAGCAAGGATAAGGTCCTCTCTCTTTGCATACATCTCTCTGTCTACAAGGAAGTATTCCTGCTCAGGACCAACGTTTGCTGTAACTCTTGTTGCGTCTGAGCCGAACAACTTCAGAATTCTGAGAGCTGACTTATTGATAGCTTCCATTGAACGGAGAAGCGGAGTTTTCTTATCAAGCGCTTCGCCATTGTATGAACAGAAAGCAGTAGGAATACAAAGTGCTTTTTCCTTAATGAATGCGTATGAAGTTGGGTCCCAAGCTGTATAGCCTCTTGCCTCGAATGTTGCTCTCAATCCGCCTGAAGGGAAAGAAGAAGCGTCAGGTTCGCCCTTAACAAGCTCCTTGCCTGAGAACTCCATGATAACGTGACCGTCCTCAGTTGGTGAGATAAAGCTGTCGAGCTTTTCAGCTGTAAGACCTGTCATTGGCTGGAACCAGTGAGTGTAATGTGTGCAGCCCTTTTCAACTGCCCAGTCCTTCATTGCGTTAGCAACGATGTTTGCAACCTCGATATCAAGTGGATCGCCGTTGTCGATAGTCTTCTTCAAAGCCTTGTATGTAGCCTTTGGAAGTCTTTCTTTCATCACTGATTCATTGAATACGTCTGAGCCGAAATATTCAGGAACGTTTGCCATATTGAATTCCTCCTATTATAAATTATAGTCTAAGAAAAATAAAAAAAGGCACTGCGAACCTGATCGGTTCACAGCGCCTTTGCTGTTTACAGTTATGAGTATATACCTTTTGACCTCATTTGTCAAGGCTTTTTTTTATTTTTATAGACTTTTACAAATCGACGCAAAAATATTTGTTGAAACTTGTGAAATCACATCCTATGTCAATAAAATGCACATATTTTTGTAAAGAAATACATCAAACTGCTAAAACAGTGAAAAAAAGTGGGCGACCCTAGGTCGCCCCTACGATAATATCCTAAATATCTATATAATGATCCTTATCAGGTCTGTCTTTGAGCTCTTTTTTCATAAGCTTATTTACCTTTTTGAGCTTTGAGCCTGCGGTAAAACAGCCGAAGATATTCGTCACACCTGAAACGAGCAGAGCGATACCAAGGACTATCATTGCGGTTTCGCCTAAAATAAGAGGGTCAAAGAGGAGAAGTATACCAACGAGAGTGGTAACAGCGGCTGAGATACAGCTTACATTCCAGCTTTCTACACCTGCACGTCTAAGGTTAAGGGAGTCCTGAATGTTCACGATGCCGCTTATGAGCATATAAAGTCCGCAGACAACGGCAATGACTTTCGGGATAAAATCAGGTCTTATGATAATGAAAATGCCTATGGCAGCGAGGATGATCCCTCTCACAAGGCTTGAAGAATAGCTCTGGTCGTCTCTGCCCATGGCGAAGTATCTTATAAGCTCCACTGCACCGAATGCGGTGAAAAGTCCACCAATAACATAGCCTATGGCGGCGGTGAAGAAATTAGGGTCGATTATGAGCGCAATGCCCAGCACTACGCAGAATATGGACAATATCCAATAGCTTCTGAATACTTTTTTGATATATTCCATTTTTTATCTTTCCTTTCATGTTTTTATAATGCTGCAAGCTGGCGACTAGACGTGCGACCTCAGGTCGTCCATACAATCTATTTGTGCAGTACAAGGGTGTTGCATTAATAAATGCACAGCGTGAAATACCCGTCACGGAGAGTGACCGCCCCCACAATAAACAAAACAACGTTGAAAAGCGGGCTGTCGAGGGCGCCAGCCCCTACAATAACATTGCAGAAATTACGCCGCGCCATTACAAATATCATTTTGCCGACTTTAGCTTTGCCGCCTTTATTACTTTCATTCGTGAGAACTCCTCTCTGTCCTTTTCTTCAAGAGAGTCTGTGATGAATTTCACTATGCGTTCGTTTCTCGGAATGATTATGTTTTGCAGGGCGTTTGCTCTGCGCTGTGTCTTTTTTATGGCTACGGACAGTCTGTAGATACTGTTTTCCACCTCTGCAAGGACTGCTGTAGTCTGTTTTACCTTTTCAAAGGCAAGATAGGCTCTGTCAAGCTGAGAATCGGTCTGAGAAAAGCCGTATGTGACTTTCAGAGGGCGTTCTTTAAGGGTGACCTTTGGCAGCTCAACGCCCATGACGCTTCTTGTGCTTATCTCAACGCCTGTTTCAACAGGGATACAATTTGCATAAGGTGTAACAAGGCCCATGGAGATATTTGCAAGCTGGAGTGCGCTGTAGGCTTCCTTGTAGGTGTCCTCAATGCTTCCTCTAAGCTCTCCTGCTTTGTCAACAAGGCTCATAAGCTCTCTTATAAGGATATTTCTTTTTCTATCCAGAAGCTCATAGCCCAATGCGGCAAGTTTCAGAGCCTTTTTATAAAGTATAAGATTTCCCTTTGTGGCAAAGACCTGCTGTTCAGCCATTGGTCACACCCCCTTTCTATTATATCACTGTATATAAATAAAGTCCAGTAGGGGCGAACATTGTTCGCCCGATTTTTTTCTTTGTGAGCCGTTTTATTCAGCATTGGAATAGTGATGTTGCAAATAATTTCAAAATCGCAAACAACAATATTGTGAGTGACGGCAATATCATAAATAACCGCAATATTGTGGAATAACGGGCGAACAATGTTCGCCCCTACATAATTATTTGTGCGGCACTGAATTTTAGTCCTCTGCAAAAAGTGCCTTAGCTTTTTCGGCACTGTAATAATGCTCCAGATGTTCTTCGTCAACACGGTCAAGCTCTGATTTCGGCAGGGTGGAGAGCAAGCTCCAGCCTAGGTCGAGAGTTTCGTCTATGGAACGGTTCACGTCAAAGCCTTGGTCGATAAAATGCTTTTCAAAAAGCGTGCCGAATTTCAGATAGGCTTTATCGGTATCGGAAAGCTCCTCCTCACCGATAACGGAGGCAAGGCTTCTTGCGTCCTGCACCTTTGCATAGGCTGCAAAAAGCTGGTTTGACACCATTTGGTGATCTTCCCTTGTATAGCCCTCGCCTATGCCGTCTTTCATAAGTCTTGAAAGGCTCGGCAGGATAGAAACGGCAGGATAAACGCCTGTTTGGTCGAGGTTTCTGTCGAGAACAATCTGCCCCTCGGTTATATAACCTGTAAGGTCAGGGACAGGGTGGGTGATATCGTCATTCGGCATGGTGAGAATAGGTATCTGCGTAACAGAGCCTTTTGCTCCCTTTACAATGCCTGCTCTTTCATAGATAGAGGCAAGGTCGGAATAGAGATAGCCCGGATAGCCTTTTCTTCCCGGTATCTCCCCCTTTGATGAGGAGAACTCTCGCAAGGCTTCGGCATAGGAAGTCATATCTGTGAGAATAACGAGAATGTGCATATCATGCTCAAAGGCAAGATATTCGGCACAAGTGAGGGCGCATCTTGGAGTGAGGATACGCTCTATGATAGGGTCATTGGAGAGATTTAAAAACATTGCAACTCTCTGCAAAACGCCTGTTTCCTCGAAACAGCGTTTGAAATAATCTGCAACGTCGTTTTTTACGCCCATTGCTCCGAAAACTATTGCGAAATCCTGCCCGTTTTCGTCGGCGATTTTCGCTTGCCTTACTATCTGCACAGCGAGCTTATTATGGGAAAGTCCCGAACCTGAGAAGATAGGGAGTTTCTGACCTCTTATAAGGGTAGTAAGAGCATCTATGGAGGATATTCCTGTATTTATATAGTTTCGAGGATATGTTCTTGAAACAGGGTTAAGGGGAGAGCCGTTTATGTCACGGTACTTTTCGGGGAAGATCTCTCCCAGACCGTCGATAGGCTTGCCTGCTCCGCTGAATATCCTGCCCAGCATTTCGGTAGACAATGCAAGCTCCATAGGCTTGCCCTGAAAGCTTGTGGTGGTATTAACAAGGGAAAGTCCTTTTGTTCCCTCGAAAACCTGCAAAACAGCTCTGTCTTTTTCCACCTCTACAACTCTTGCAAGGCGGCGTGTGCCGTCATCAAGTTTTATTTCTGCCATTTCGTCATAGGAAATGCCGCTTACATGGTCAAGTGCAACGAGCGGTCCGTTTATTTCGCTAAGACCGATATATTTTACGTTCACGCTCCTGCACCTCCTGTCAAAGCCTCCATATCGGCTTTCATATTCTTTTCGTATTCGTCAAAAAGCTCTATTTTATCGTTCGGTATATCATACTTGACTTTGATAAGCTTTTCTATCAAGCCGCAGCCTATTATTTTATCAACGTTCACGCCCTGTGAAAGTGCTTTCTTTGCAAGGACATAGAAATCTGTGATAAGCTTCATCATGCGGTACTGCTTATCAAGGGGGACGTAGGTATCGTCCTTATGATAGGCGTTTTGCTGTAAAAAGCCTACTCTTACGGCTCTTGCGGTTTCGATAAGAAGCTTTTGATCGTCAGGGAGGACGTCTGTACCCATGAGCTTGACTATCTCCATAAGAGTATTTTCCTCAACGAGGATATTTGATATCTCCTGTCTGACTTTCATGAAGTTCTCATTGACGTTTTTATTATAATAATCTGCAAGGTCTTCTGTATACTCGGAATAGCTTGTGTTCCAGTTTATTGCAGGATAATGTCTTGCATAGGCGAGAGATTTATCAAGTGCCCAGAAGCAACGTACAAAACGCTTTGTATTCTGTGTGACAGGCTCGGAAAAGTCAGAGCCTTGGGGCGAAACTGCTCCGATTATAGTAACGGAGCCTTCCTTGCCGCCCAGAGTTTCAACATAGCCTGCACGCTCATAGAACTCGGAAATTCGTGACGGCAGATAGGCAGGGAAACCTTCCTCGGCAGGCATTTCTTCAAGTCTGCCTGATATCTCACGGAGAGCTTCTGCCCAACGTGAAGTAGAGTCTGCCATAATTGCGATATGATAACCCATATCACGGTAATACTCGGCAAGGGTTATGCCCGTATAGATAGAGGCTTCACGGGCGGCAACAGGCATATTTGAGGTATTTGCGATAAGCACTGTTCTGTCGGTAAGCGGTCTTTGTGTTTTCGGGTCGATAAGCTCTGAGAACTCCTCAAGCACCTGCGTCATTTCGTTTCCACGCTCGCCACAGCCTATATAGACGATTATATCTGCGTCACACCATTTTGCAAGCTGGTGCTGGGTCATGGTCTTGCCTGTGCCGAAGCCCCCAGGGATAGCGGCTGTTCCGCCCTTTGCAACCGGCAGAATAGTATCGACGATACGCTGACCTGTTACCAACGGCTTTGTAATAGGCAGGCGGTTTTTGCATGGTCTTGATGTTCTGATAGGCCATTTCTGGCAGAGGGTGAGTTCCTCTACTGCACCGTTAGTGGCTTTTATTTTTGCCACAACGTCATTTATTGTATAGTCGCCGTTTTCGGCTGTCCATATGACCTCTCCGCCTTTTGACAGAGGGGAAAGCATACACTTATGTGTGATAAGTGGTGTTTCGGGGCAGGTGCAATAAATATCCCCTGCGGAAAGCTTATCCCCTGTTTTCACTGTCATTGTAACGGGATACTTTTTCTCTGTATCAAGCGAGCTTACGTCTGCACCGTCGGCGATAAAAGCACCTGAGACTTCTTCAAGCTTTTTGAGAGGTCTTTCGATGCCGTCGAAGATATTGTTTATTATTCCGGGACCGAGTGTGGCTGACATCGGTGCGCCTGTTGAGATGACAGGCTCGCCGGGCATAAGTCCTGTTGTGCCCTCATAGACCTGAATGGTAGTAAAATCGGACTGCACTCTTATGACCTCGCCGATAAGACGCTTTTTGCCCACATAGACCATTTCCTGCATGGCAAAGCTTTTCGTATCTGCAACCTTTACTACAGGTCCGTTTACCGAATATATTTTATCCATAAAAAACTCCTTATTACCCAAGCACAAGCTCGGCTTTTTCAGTAAAGGCTGAACGCTGCCCCTCAAATGCTGAATCAAAGGTATAATCAAGTGCTATACCCATATCCTCATAGACCATGAGCATACCGCCAAGCTCTATGGAATCTCGGCTTTTTACTTCAAAGTCTGCAAGGTCAGAGGCGTATTTCATATCCTCAGGTGAGAGGTAGATAACGCCCTTATGCTCGGGATAGGTCTGTTTGCATTTTTCGGCTTTTTCTTTTAGCCAAGACTTATAATCTCTGCTTGCTTTGAAAGTCGCAAGCCTGCTTTTTACGTTGTCAAAAACGCTGTCTATAAGCTTTTCTCTATGGCAAAGCACGTTTCTTTTAGCTTCAAGCTGTTTTGAAGATATTTCCCTTATGGCTCTTGCCTCCTCGGTCTTATCTGCGGCGGCTTTTTTTGAGTCTGCGAGGCTTTGTGCTTCTATTTTCGCCTGAGCAAGCTCGTTTTCACGCTGTTTATCAGCGGATTCGGTTATAAGCTTTGCCTGCTTTTCAGCGTCCTCAAAGACAGCCTGCTTGAAGCGTTCAAGTTTTATCGTCTGATTTTCCATTACTAAACTCCTATCAAAATCACAGCTTTATTCCCACTGCTTCTGCGAGATAGTGGGAAATGGTATCAGATATCTTTGATGTGGCATGGCGGTCTGGTATTTCAACTATGAGGGGCGTTTCTCTTGTGAGCTTATAGTCATAGACCTTTTCTCTGCACTGCTTGACTGCAAGCTCTGTCATAAGCACAACGCCCACGTCTTTCATTTCCATAGCCTTATCAAGTGCGTTTGACACCTCCTCGGAGGTATGCACCACAACGCCCTCGATACCTGAAAGTCTCATGCCCATTTGGGTATCTATATTATCGCTGATAAGATAAAATCTCATGTTAAATGCCCAATGCAGTGCCTACGTTTGAGATTATAAGGATAGCGATAAGAAGTCCATAGAGGGCGATACCTTCGCCAAGAACAACGAAGATAAGAGCCTTTACAAAGTTCTTAGGGTCTTCTGAGGTTGCACCGATAGCGGCTGGAGCGCCTGCGGCAACGGCTATGCCTGAACCTACACAGGAAAGTCCAACGGCAAGGGCTGCTGCAAGGTAGCCAAGGCCTGCGCCTGTTGAAAGGGCGGCCTTAACGCCCTCCTCGCTTGCGGCTGAAACAAAATTACCTACAGGGACGATAAGAGCGCAGAGCATTATGCCTGCAAATGTACAGAGATTACCGATAAAAGCACCCTTTGGCGATCTTCCGTTCTTTATTTTCTTTGCGGTGAAAATGAATGGTACACAAAGAAGTGCGACTGCTATAAGTGGGAGCAGGAAATAGATAAGCATAGTTTATTCCTCCAAAAAAATTATTTTTACTTTAGATTTTACGAATTACATTGTACGGGTATGGATAATGGTCGGGGTAAAATGCCCGTCACGGCGAGTGACCGAACGATGTTCGCCCCTACAAATGGTGTTACCTCATTTGTAGGGGACGGCGCCCTCGACGTCCCGCTTGTTTGCGATTTAACGCTCTAAAATTAATATTGCAAATGAGCTGTTACTCCGTTTGTGCAGTAAATTTTACACCAACAGGCTCGAATGGTTTTCCGCCGCCCTCATAGAAGCGGGAGAATATCTCATAAAACTCAAGTCTGATTATCTGAATGGCAACTATCATGCCCTCCATTACCATTACAAACAGGTTGCCAAGCACAAGCACGAATGGCTGTGCGGCGGCGGAACACATTTCCATAAGGGTCATTACCACTAGCATCATGCCTGCGTGGGAGAGGACAAATCCGCCCACACGGAGAAATGACATAGTATTTGAAACATAGCTGAGCAGGAACTCAAACATCTCAAAGAAATTTTCAACTATAAAGTTGCCCACGGTCATTTTTTCCTCGTCCTCGGACAAGCGCCACTGTTTATACTTCACGGCGATAGAGAAAGGTGTTCGGCAGAATATGCACACCAATGGTATTACGATAAGGAAGATGACGAACGGAGTGGACATGACTTTTACATCGAACATGAGCGTTCCAACAAGTCCTGCCGCAACGGAGCTATAGAACACAAGTCCTGCAATGCCGTTACAGCCGAAAATGGCTTTTTCGTAATCCTTATTTTTAAAGCCGATATAGATATTGAGTATCATTGAGATAACGATAAGTGCCACACCTATGGCAACGGCAGTTATGAGGATAAAGTTAGTTTGCTTGAAAACCTTTAGGGGCAGGAAGTCAAGTCCTATATTCTCAAACACAGGGTCTAAAAGCTCTTCATAACCGAAGAACGAGCCATAGAGAGTGCCGAATATCATACTTGATATGCCAAGGCGTGTGACAAGACCGCTTATTTTTGCTCCCAGCTTTTTCTTCAAGGCAAGTCCGCCTAGAACGATAAGAAGTCCTTGTCCCAAGTCGCCAAACATTATGCCGAAAAGCAGAGTATAGGTTATTGCCACGAAGGCTGTCGGGTTATAGCCTTTATACTCAGGCAGACCATACATTTCCACAAGCATTGTGAAAGGTCTGGTCAAAAAGTTGTTTTTAAGCACTGTAGGCGGCTCACATGAGGCGTCTGCGTCAGGTGGGAGATAGACCACTGACACTGAACGCATATCCTCGAAAAGCTTATCAAAGCGGTCTTTTTCCTTTTCGGGGATAAAGCCTTTAAGATAAAACTTATCGTTTAGTGCGGCGGCATTTCGCCGCAGGTCAAAGGTATCGTGGATAAACCTTAGTTTTGAAAAAGCTTTTTGCAGTTCAGGCTCTGCTTTTGCGGCAAGCTCGTTTATCTGCTCGTTTATCTTTGCGTTCTCAACTGTATCTGCGTCTATAGTTTGTTTTAGCTTTTCCAAGGCTTCGTCTGCGTCGCCTGATACATAGGACGGTATCCGTATCCTTTCAAAATACATTGAGTGGAAGATATCATCAACACGCTGTTTATCACGTTCAGGGACGAAATACATTCCCCAGCAGAAGCTTTTTCCCGTTTCAAAAGGGACAAAGAAGAAATTCTCGTTATAATAGTCAAGCTTCGGCAGGTTATCCACAGGCAGCTTTCCGATACGGACGGAAACATACTTCATTGAGAAAAGCTGCTGAAAGTCGCTGTGCATACCTTTCAGGTGGTCTATTTGTCTGACCGCCCCTCCAAGCTCTGAGATACGCTGAGTAAGCTCCAGCCGCTTTGTATTAAGCTCGCTGAAAGGGGTATTATACTTTTCAAACAGGGAGTTAAAATCCTGCGGAGCTGACAGGTCACAGTCAGTAAAATCAGTTTCCTTTAGAGTTATACCAAGCTGTGCGGAAAGCTGGGCAAGCTCTTTCAGAGGTCGGTCATACTCGTTTTTTTCGCTGAGGGGCTTCATTGCGCTGTCGGGAGAATTGCCCGCAGGCTCGATATGAAAACAGCCGCTTTCACAGCACCTTTTCAAGGTCGCATCAAGCTCGTCCATAAGACCTGCTATATTCACAAGGGACATTTTTTCTATAGCCAATCACATTATCTCCTTTCCTGAGAATTTACCGCTCAGGCGGTGATGATAAGATCCTTTTCAACTGCCGAGGGATCGGCATTATATCTTATCGCTTCGATTATATGCACGATGTTCAAGGCTTCCGTACTGCACAGTTTCATAAAGGCATAGAGTGAAACAGGTGCAGCGGTGCTTTGGGCGAGGATATGGGAAAGATAGCAAAACTGTGAACTTCGGACTATACTTTCGATATATTCAGAGGTCTGTTTGCAACCCTTTGAATACTTTGATCTTTTCACCCATTCGAGCATATCTTCGGGGCTTTCAAGCTCATAATACTTATCAAGTCTTTTAACTGAGCCTGTGCCTGTTTTTATTCTTATCTGCCGTTTTTTTATCTCCTCGGAGGAGTAGCCAAAAAAAGCTTTCATACGGTAGGCGTTTATTATGTTAAGGCAATCTATCTCTCGGCTTATCATTTCTGAGAGCTGTTTGCTTTGCATTTCGGAAAAATCATGCTTTGCGGTATTTAAAAGCTCGGTATAATAGGCTGTTCTCAGCCTTAGCTCGCACTCGGTATAATCCGCTGAGCCGTCCTCCAAAGGCGGTATTTTCACCAGTATCTTATAATACGGTGTATTTCTTAGTATTTTAAGAAGCTGTTCAAAGTTCTCGGCTCGACTCATTTCAAGAAGGCTCACCTTTGAATGTTTTATGACATAGCCGGGAAGGTCGTTAAGGTAAGAATTATCAAGCCCTGAATTTATATTGTTTATCATGGACAGAATACATTCTATCTCCTTGCTTTTTATAAGGAAGTCATAAAAGGGCAGTTTATCAAGCTCCTGAAATCTGCACAGGCGCATATAGGTATTGAAATTCTCTCTTTGGAGAAGCGCCTCCACAAAACCTCTATGGACGGTATTAGGGTCAACGTCACGGAAAGCGTCTTTATATCTGGCTGAATGTGCGAGATAGTCTGCGGCTTCGGGGACTGTTCTTCGCATGAGCATTTCATGATAGTTCTCTTTAGTAAACATTCTGCCGTGGATATATTTTATTTTCGCCACTGTTCCGTTGGCAGACCAGCTGTCAAACATATTTTTCAGCCCCTTTCACGGAGAATTTTTGCTCTACTTCGGAGAGATGATATTATCAAATATCTCCTTCTCCCACTGAGTATGTTTTTCTTCAAATATTTTATCGAGAACCGTTGTTTTCTCGTTCTGTGCGGAAGTTATCTTTTCGCTTTCGGTATTTATACGCTCTGTGACCTCTTTGGCTTTCTGCGTTTTATAGGCTTCGGCTTCTTTCAGGGCGTTTTCTTTCAGCTCCTGCGCTTCTTTCACTGTGCGCTCCAGCAGTTCGCCGCTTTCCATATCTGCTTTTTCAAGCTTGCCTGCAGCGGCTTTATCTGTTTGCAGTATTTCTGCTATCATATCCATATTATTCTCCCCTTTCAGGCAGGATAGTTTCATAACATTAATTGTACACCTTTTTGTCTTAAATAGCAAGTTTGGCGGGTGATAGCCGAAACTATTTATATATTTTGCACTATCCATATGACTTTTCTTTGGACAAATTGCTCTATGTGTAATGATTTTAGTCAGAATACACATTTTATTTTACCCTGAATTTGAAAAATTAGTTGAATATCTGTGGTCAGGTCACTTGACAAAAGGGGACAAAAGTGGTAAACTTGTATTTATCACGCACACATCTGTACTTTGGAGGTGGACTAAAATTGGAGAACGGGCAAAACAAACTTGTTATCGTAAGCTCTGAGGTGCTTCCTGACATTGTGCTAAAGGTGCTTGCTGCAAAGCGCATGAGGGCAAGGGGCGAAGTTTCCACTTCATCGGAAGCCTGTCGCAAGGTGGGGATATCGAGGAGCGCATACTACAAATACAAGGACTCCGTATTCAATTATGAAGAACAGCTCACAAACAACATCGTTTCGGTATACTGCATACTGAGAGATGAAAAGGGAGTGCTTTCCTCCATTATATCACGGCTTTACGAGCTGAACACGAATATTCTGACCATAAACCAGAATATCCCTATCGACTCGGTGGCGACGGTGACATTCTCGGTAAGATTTGAGCATGACGCACTTAGCACCAACGTGCTTACGGAGGAGCTTTCTAAAGTTCACGGCGTTGTGGAAGTCAAGATAATATCGGGAGAGTAAGGGTAAAATAAGATTTTAACAATATATAATTTATTAGGAATGAGGATTTTTTATGTGTAAAGTAGCAGTTATCGGTTATGGCGTTGTAGGCTCTGGTACGGTAGAGCTTTTTATGAAAAACCGTGAATCTATCTCAAAAAAGGTCGGCAAGGAATGTGACATCAAGTACATTCTTGATCTGAGGGATTTCCCTGATTCTCCATTTGCAGACAAAATGATAAAAGACTTCAACATCATTCTCAATGATGCCGAGGTAGAAGTAGTAGCCGAGGTAGTAGGCGGAACGACTTTCGCTTATGACTACACAAAGAAGCTTCTTGAACACGGCAAGAGCGTTGTTACATCAAACAAGGCGCTAGTTGCGGAAAAGGGTGCAGAGCTTCTTAAAATAGCAAGGGAACACAACTGCAACTATCTGTTCGAGGCAAGCGTTGGCGGCGGTATACCTATCATCAGACCGCTTAACAAGTGTCTGGCAGGAAACGAGATACTTCAGATATCAGGTATTCTCAACGGCACAACAAACTTCATTCTTACAAAGATGATAAAAGAGCAGATGTCATTTGACGATGCTCTTAAAATGGCTCAGAAGCTTGGTTATGCTGAGGCTGACCCTACGGCTGACGTTGAGGGCGAGGACGCTTGCAGAAAGATCTGTATACTTGGCTCGCTTGCATACGGCAAGCACATTTATCCTGAAATGGTACACTGCTCAGGCATAACAAAGATCACACTTGATGATGTTGAATATGCTGCAAACGCAGGATATGTTATAAAGCTTATAGGTTCTGTAAAGAAGCTTGATGACGGCAGAGTGAGTGCTATCGTTTGTCCTAGACTTGTGCCAAAGTCAAATCTTCTTGCGTCTGTTGATGATGTATACAATGCTATCAGCGTAACAGGCGACGGCGTTGGCGACGTTATGTTCTACGGACAGGGCGCAGGCAAGCTTCCTACAGCTTCAGCGGTAGTAGGCGACATTATCGATTGTCTGAAGCATCATCACAGAGTGCTTGCTCTTACATGGGAAGATTGTGATGACAAGAACTTTGTTGCGCCATACAAGGACATGGACGTTTCAATGTATGTTCGCATAAAGGCTGAAAATGCTGAGGCTCTCAAGTCTTCTATTTCTGAGATGTTCGGAAAGCTCATGTATATAGAGCGTTCGGGCAGGACAGAGAACGAGCTTGCGTTTATCACGCCGAACATGAAAGAGGCTGACATTGACGCTAACCTGACTATCCTTTCACACTCCGCTGAGATCGCAAGCAAGATAAGGATATACTGATAAAAAACAAGAAGCGGCGGATCAAAACTCCGCCGCTTTACATATTTAATCACGATCATTTAGTTTGAGATATGCTATCCAAACAGTGCCGTTCTCATTAATAGACATCAGAGCAAAAGGCTTGCCGTCCAAAGGTTCATTCTGATCATAATAGACCTTTGCATTATCACGAAGAATGGTGACCCTAAAATTCTCTGTTAAGCCACTGCAATCAATGCATTGTGTTGTTTTTCCAACATACTTATAGTCTTTTAACTCGGCTGTATCAAAGATCAGTCTGTCTTCAGGATTGACCGCAGGGATATACAGATCGCCCTCATAATACATATACAATGGACACATATCAGCTCCTCTGACCTCTGTTGTTTCCTCTGTGCTCTCCTCAGTTACAACACTCTCTGTTTTAACATATTCGGAGTCTATTCCGCTGTCATTTTTGCTTTTTGAACACGAGCAAAGACATACTGCCAGAAATGCCAGAATAATAACTGCTGTTTTCTTTTTCATAATAAGTCCCCCTCAAAGAAATCAATTGCGTTTATTACAGTATGTTATTCACTGAGCAAATTCATATAATAGAGGGTGGTTTGTCCGTTTTCTTCAAAGGCAATTATAAACGGGTCGCTGTCATCTGCTTTGTCAGGGTCATGGTAGACCTTGGCGTTATCAGGCAGTGAAGTCACATCAAAGTCTGACTTCATATCACCGATGTTAAAAAATTCGTGGGTGTTTCCTACGAACTCATAGCCGTTCAGCCTTTCGGTCATCTTATCGTCTGTTGACATAAGAGTTTCTTCGGCTTTGTAAAGTGAGGTATATGTTTTGCCCTCATAGTACATATACGGCGGCGGAGTGTCTGCCACAAGCTCTGAGGTGGTTGGGGTGGTGGTCGTTGTTGAAACTGTTGTCACCGCTGTTGTTTCGGTCGGTTTTTCGGACGAGTTGTTCTGTTCTTCGTTTTTACTGCATGAACAAAATGCACAGAGACACAATGCACACAGAGCGATAATTATTTTTCTATTCATTTGCTCGCCCCCCTTTCTTTAACTAAAGGATAGCATAACATTGACTAATTGTCAATTGATGTAAAATACAATTTTAACTGCGCTTATTCGTACATTTTTACATATAAAGGAGTTTTCACCATGATAAAAATACAGATACCTGCCACGTCGGCTAACCTTGGCGCCGGTTTTGACGCACTTGGTCTTGCGCTCACTTACTACAACTACATTGAAATGGAGGAGTGCGACAAGATAGACATAACGGCGGCGGACGGGCTTGACATTCCTACGGACGAGAGAAACCTCATTTACATTTCTGCCAAAGACCTTTTTGCGGTATGCGGAAAAAAGCTGGAGGGACTTAAACTCATACAGACGAGCAACATTCCTATGGCGAGAGGTCTTGGCTCGTCCTCTGCCTGCATAATCGCAGGACTTGTGGGAGCGAACAAAATGCTCGGAGATCCTCTCACAAAGGACGATCTTGTTGACCTTGCGGCACAGATAGAGGGGCACCCTGACAACACTGCTCCGGCACTGCTGGGCGGAATCGTGACGGCAGTATTTGACGGAAGAAAGGTACACTGGGTAAAGCAGGAGGTTTTCACAAAGCTGAAATTCGTGGCGATAATACCTGATTTTGAGCTGAAAACTGAGGAAGCGAGGGCTTGTCTGCCTAAGGAAGTTTCACACAAGGACGCAGTTTACAACCTTTCCCGTGCGGCGCTTTTCTCGGCTTCGCTTCTTACGGGCAAGTTTGAAAATCTGAAAACGGCAGTTGATGACAGGCTTCACCAGCCTTACAGAATGGCGCTTATACCACACTGCAAGGACGTTTTTGACATTGCGTACACTCATGGTGCATATGCGGCATACATAAGCGGTGCAGGTCCAACTATCATGGCTATTGTAGATGAGAGCAATCAATATTTCGCAGGCAAGATGAAATTTTCTCTTGACAATGCAGGGCTTAAAGGCTGGCAGGTAAAGGAATTTCACATTGACAACGAGGGTACGAAGCTTATATGAACAGGTGCAAATGGTGCGACCTGAAAAATCCAAAGTATGTGGAATATCATGACAAGGAATGGGGCGTTCTCAGGACTGATGACAGCTATTTGTTTGAGATGCTTGTGCTGGAGTCTTTTCAGGCTGGGCTTTCGTGGGAGTGCATACTGAACAAGCGTGAGAATTTCCGCAGGGCTTATGATGAATTTGACCTTGATAGGGTCTGTGGATATGACGAAGAGAAGATCGCAGAGCTTTGCTCTGACAGTTCTATTGTGCGAAATAAGCTGAAAATTAGGGCGAGTATTTCTAATGCAAGAATATTTCGGGATATTGTGAAGGAGCAGGGGAGCTTTTATGATTATCTTTGCAGGTTTACTGACAGAGAAATATTGTACGAGTGCGATAAAACTACCAACGAATGGTCAGATAGGATATCTGCAGACTTGAAAAAGCGTGGAATGAAGTTCGTGGGAAGCGTGATAATATATTCGTTTTTGCAGGCGGTGGGAGTGATATATTCCCATGATAGGGAATGTGGACTTTATAGAGAAAAATAAAGTAAAGATATAAGCAAAGCGGTGTCGGAGTGGAAACTCTGCACCGCTTTTTCGTATTCTCATAAACAATGTAAAAAACCGCCCTGCACAATGTATACAGAGCGGCTACATTTTTCAATTTTTTATCCCAAAGGACAAATATTTTTGCGGTTTTCGGCTATCCTTTCGTCTATACCCTCTACCTGCGGCTTAACAAGGCTCGATGTTCCTGCAACAAACATTCTTGCACCTGCTTCGTAAAGCTTGCGGCAGTTCTCGTTTGACATATTGCCGTCAGTTTCTATGATGATGTCCTCGTGGCCGTTTTCGTCAAGCCACTTTCTAAGACGTCTTGCCTTATCCACCGTGTTAGGCACAAGCTTCTGTCCTGCAAAGCCAGGGTTTACCGTCATGACAAGCACACCGTCTATGAAGTCTACGGCTTCCTCTACCACGCAGATAGGTGTGCCGGGATTGATAGCCAAGATAGGCTTTGCACCGATAGAACGGAGATATTGCAGGCACTTTGCGATATGCTTTGTGCTTTCATAATGCACTGCCGCATAATCGCCCTCTCTGATATCAAACCACTGGAGCCTTTCCTCAGGCTTTTCTATCATGAAATGAAAATCAAATGGGATATCCGTCAGATCACGGAGCTGTTTTACATAATCAGGATAAAGTGTGAAATTCGGCACAAATGAGCCGTCCATTACGTCTATATGGAGATATTCGATATTGTTGCGCTTAAAAGCGTCAAGATATTCCTTTATCTGTCCCAGATGGACGCACATCATTGAGACTGATATCATACCATTGTCCATACTGATCCTCCTGTTTCTATTCATCTTTTTTTATCTTATGCTGTTATCTTCAGGCTCAATGCCCATGATAAGCTGGTCTATTACTCTGTCGGTGGACTTTCCGTCTGTATATTTGAAGTTCTTCTTTATGAAGCCCTCCATCTTTTCAAACTCGTAATCCTTATCTCTGAGAGCGGTCATAAGCTCATCAAAATCGTGAACGATCTTACCAGGAACAAGCTCCTCATACGGCTCATAGAAATCTCTTGTTGCTTCATAATACTTTTGGTCGAAAGCAAAGAAAAGCATTGGCTTTTTAAGCAGTGACATCTCATATATGATAGAGCTGTAGTCTGTGATAAGCACGTCAACTATAAATAGAATATCATTTACCTCTCTGTAGTCGGAGGCGTCAAGTATTCTGTGAGCATACTCGTCAGGTATTTCGATACGCCTTTTTACAAACGGGTGGAGCTTTACGATAAGAACGGAATCCGTTTCATCAAGAAATTTGCCCCATGCTGTAAGGTCAAGCTTATCAAATGGGAAATGAGCATTATTTGCGTTATTTCCTCTGAAGGTCGGCGCATACATATAAACTGTTTTTGCAGTTTTGCACTCAGGGAAAACTTCCAGCATCTGCTCTCTTGTTTTAGCTTTATATTCGTCATCAAAGAAGATATCCGTTCTTGGGATACCCACAGGATAGAACTTCTTTTCGTCGATAGCGAAGCCCTCTGCATGGTGGAGCGCAGAATGATAGGAGCTTACAGGAACGTGGGTATAGCACTTATGCACCCTTGTATTGAACGGAGGTGCGCCCGGCTTGCCCAATCTTTCAAAGCCCAATGACTTGAACGCTCCGCAGGCGTGCCAAACCTGAAGCACCTTGACGTTCTTAGGATAATCCACAAGGTAGATGTCAGGGTAATAATCATCTATAAGAATGATATCGGAGGTTGCAAGATAGTAGACGAACCTTATCATGGCAGGTATCGACCTATTGACAGTGATACTTGCTTTGAAGTCAAATCTGAACTTATACTTGCTGTCAAGTCCTCTTTCTATCATGCGGTCATAGATGACCTTTTCGTTTCCGCCTATCTCGGCTCTCGAACCGCTGGCAAAGAGGATAATATCCCCGTTTTTCTTAGCAAAATGCTTAAAGAACGAGAACGCCTTTTTAAAGCACCATATCTTTAAGCCGTAAACATCTCTTATGATAAGCTTCTTACGGTTTTGAAGCTTCTTCTCAATACGCTTTGGCAAGGTCTGGGAAGGCTTAGGCTCTTTATAGGTGACGGCAAGCTTATATTCGAGTGTATCCATATCGCTTGCAGACTCGGCATAGAAAAGGTTTTCTGCGCCTCGTCTGAGCTTGAAGTTCATAGGGTTCGCCTTTGTATCGTCCTCTATAGTTTCCACTTTATCGGATATGATACAAGGATACTCGTTCGTAAGCACCTGTTTTGACAGGCATCTGCCATCGTTATCATAGGTGAGCTTGAGAAGCGTACTGCCACTGAGGACATAATCCACTGTATCTGTTGATATCTGCGGTTTATTCATGCCCTTATACTTTGTGAATATTTTAAGGGCATACTCGCCTGTGGCGATAGGAGCTTCGTTATTGGCGGACATTATATTCACTGTCAGATGAAAATGAGTTCCGCTTACTTCAAAATGCTGGGCAGGGAACATACAAGTTCTATCATGTGTGACAAATCTTGCTGACAAGTTTTCAAGCTCGTCTTTTTCAAAGCCCACAAGCTCGCCCTCGATATGGAGGATAACTCTCTTGAACTCTACTCTTGTAAGCTCTGCGAATTTTTTGTTTCTCTCTTTTAATCTCTCAATAGTCTTTCTTCTGTTCCCGTATATCTCTTCAAATTCGGGAGTCATATTATCCATTTAAAACTATTCCTTACTTTCCGCCGCTTTTATCTATCCCTCTCAACTTTCATTTCAGGTCTTGAAAAGCGACTACAGAATTTTTACTCAAATTTACAAACAGCAGACTGTTTAATCGTCAAATGTGAACATTACCTTTAAGGTGAACTCGCCTGTGTTTCTGATAGCGGAGAATGCCTTTTCGTTCTCCTCTATTGTGAATGTATGTGTGATAAGATCGGCAAAGTTTACGTCGCTATGCTCGAAAACTTCAAGGACTTTCTTCCAATCGTTCACTCTGCTGTTATAGCTGGAATTCCATGAGCCTTTGACTGTTATCTGCTTTCTCAGTATTGACCAATAGATATTCTTAGGCAGGATAAGGTCTGTTGACGGGTTGCCAACGAGAACGATACTGCCAAGAGCGCCTGTTGACTCGATAGCGGAAGCGATAGCTTCGTTTGAGCCGACAGCTTCAAATGTTACGTCTGCTCCGTCGATACCTATTATCTTCTTCACCTGTGCAGGGAGATCGTCAACGCTTGTATCAACAACGTCAAAGCCCAGCTTCTTTGCATACTCAAGCTTATTCTTTGAACGGCCTGCGATAACCACCTTACCGGTCTTTGTTCTCTCTTTTGCAAAGAGGGCTATCATAAAGCCTATTGTACCTGTGCCTATGATAACAACGTTCTGACCCTCTTTGATGTCACCGATATTTACAGCGTGCATTGAAACAGCGGCAGGCTCGCAGAGCGCTGCTGTTTTATAATCGAGGGTATCGTCGAACGGAACTAAGTTCCATACTGGAACAACGAGGTACTCAGCCCATGCGCCGTCCTGTCTTGAACCGAAATAGCTATAGCCTGAGCATTGTGCATATTCCTCCATTTTGCAGGCTTTACAATGCTTGCAAGGGAGCATAGGGAACACGCAGGAACGTTTGCCGAGAAGGCTTTCGTCAACGTCATCGCCAACTGCAACTATCTGACCTGAAAACTCATGACCAGGTATGGTCGGGAAATGGTAAGTTCCTGTTACAAAGCATCTTGGCATATCGCTTGAACAAATTCCGCACGCCTTTATTTTCAGCAATACGGTGCCTTTTTCAAGCTTTGGCACGTCTACCTCAGTTACTCTCAGGTCGCCCACGCCATAAAGCACAAGTGCTTTCATCTTTTCGGGTATGTTTATTAAGCTTTTCATAAAAAAAGTCCTTTCTATTTACCGCCAAGCAGCGTTCTGACAATAAGCAGGTCGCTGTCTGTTGTTATCTTGAAATTAATAGCGTCGCCCTCTATAAGGT
>NZ_JBDGDD010000035.1:0-23533 GCF_040909065.1 Ruminococcus sp. RTP21359st1_H3_RTP21359_211015 | reverse complement strand
GGCTTTGACCTGAAAAAAGTCGGCAGAGAGTATGTGTGGAAGGATCACGATAGCCTGCACATCAAGGATAACGGTCCAGGTGAGCGTGGTGCTTGGTTCAGGTTCAGCGAGGACAAGGGCGGCGATAACATCGGATTCCTGCGTGAATACATGGGAATGTCTTTCGTTGATGCGGTCGAAGCTCTCACGGGCGAACACATCGACCGCACTTATACTCCGTCCCGCACATACGAACAGAAGCCGAAAACAGTAACGGCAAGGGAGCTTTCCCTTGCCGAAGCTGACAATGCAAGGCGTGTGTTTGCGTACCTGTGCAAGATAAGAGGGCTTGACTATGATATGGTATCGGCTCTTGTCCGTGGTGGAAGTATCGCCCAGGAAGAAAAGACAGGCAATGTGCTTTTCAAATACTATGACGATCAGGGCAAAGTGATCGGTGCTGAAAAGGTCGGCACATCAACAGAACACAAATTCAAAGGAATTGCAACAGGCTCGGCAGCAGGACACGGCTTTGAAGTAGTCCGTGGCACAGGAGAAAAGGCTTTTTTCTTTGAGTCGGCTATTGATATGCTCTCCTATCTGCAAATGCACGATAAAGAGCTGACCGATTGCAGGCTCGTTTCCATGATGGGCGTGAAGCCGAATATCGTGCTTGATACAATGCTCAGGCACAATATCTCTCCTGAGAATGTATTGTTATGCTCCGACAATGATACCGCAGGCAATGATTTTGCCCAGCGTTTGCAGGAGCAGTATCCCGACATGAAGCGTGTTATCACTCCCGATACATATAAAGACTGGAATGATATGCTTCGTGGTATCCCAAAAGCAGTAGAACATGAGACTGAGAAAAAGGAGGTTCAGCAGACAGATATGCAAAGATACGGCAATGAAATGTGGCACAAGGCGACAGATAACAGAGACAAGAGCCTTGTGACGATTCAGGCTGCTGATTTTGCAAGATTGCAGGAACAGCTTGACAGATCGGGCATCAACTATTATGCCTATGCCCGTGATAATTCCGTCATTATGGCGATCAATGACAAAGATGTGGAGTGGTTCAAGCGTATCGCAGGCACTCCCGACCTTGTTCCCACCAAATCCAACAGACCATACTCTCCGCCCGAAAAAAACATCTTCGGTTCTGCGGAGTATCGCTATATCCCGCAGAAAGAGTATCTTTCGGCAGATCGTGACCTTGTGCTGAAAATGGCTGAGATCATGGCGAAGCGTGGTATGCAGTTTTCGGGCAGAGTGTATCCGTCCGGCAAGGGTACGCTGACGGTTTCTCACGCTGACCTCTTTGCTGTCCGCAATATCAGGGACTCTGTTATAAATATGCGTAAGCAGTTTGCAAGTCCCGATAAGGCGCAGGAAGTCGGCAACCGTGACTATCGTGCGAACCGTGATACCCATTATTATATGTCAAAGCTCACACCTGAACAGTTCAAGGAGGTCAAGCCTTTCCTTGAAACAAGTGTGAGCTATCACGCTGTTGTCCGTGACGGAAAGGTCGCATTTGCGGTGGATAAGGAGAACGCTCCTGCATTTCACCGTGCGCTTGAAAACGCTGTCCGTGAGACAAATATGCTCCGCAAAATGGCTGACCTCGGTTTGCCGATGGAGCAGAATATCGCTCTTTCGCCCGTAGTCCACCGCCTTGCTGTCGAGGATATGCAGCTTGATCTTGCTGATTTCTTTGACAGCAGATACGATGAAGCACAGTTTGGCGAGATGCTCTCGCTTGTGAACGCATATATCGCTCAGGCTCCGGCTGAACGCTACGGCGAAAACAGCAAGCTGACCGATATGCTTGAAGCGAAGTCCAGCTTTGACCGCAGTATCGAGCTTTCGGACTTCTTTTCTCTGCACGATTTCTCCGATGAGCAGAGAGCCGCAATTACGGCTATGTTTGTCGGTGATGTGACGAGAGGACAGATCGACAGCATTGACGAGACTTTCACGGCTGAGGACATTCAGGCATACGATGAAATTCTCCATAATGCTTTGCAGGAATCCGATGTTGCGGACTTCCTGACTGCCCATAAGCAGGCGGTTATTGACCGTGAGAACGCAAACAGAGTTCCCACTGAGGAAGAAGTGCTGTTCCCGAAGGCTGACCTTGCGAAGTTCCTTGCGGAGCGTACTCTTTCTTCTGATGAATGGGAGGATATGGCTTATCCGCTGTTTGAGCGTGGTTATCTTGAAAAGCACAAGCCCAGCGATAAGGCGGCTTTCGGCTATCATCTGAGCGAGCCTGCATTCTATGACCTTGCCCGTCGTTTTCATGACGGTGAGGATATTCGCAAGGAGCTTGCACTCGGTCTTTTAGAAGGCGGCAATTCTGCGGATATTGAGTTCGTTTTTGAACAGGGTGAAATGACCGACCGCACCTATTATTATGCTGAAAACCTCCGCCACTCTCTGCATCTGGAGAGGACTGAGGACGGCTTCAAGTGCAGTTTCGGCGGTATGGAGCGCTTTGTCTCCTTTGAGGAGATCGGACAGGCTTTCATCGACCGTATCCATGAGGAATATGAGGACTTGGCATATTGGGCGGTGCTTGATTTTATCAAGGACGATATTCCCGATATTTCCGATGATACGGTAAAGGAGCTTATCTCTGCATTTGACGGTGCCGCACTCCACGGTTGGGAAAACGGCGATAATATCCCGAAGCTCAACCGTATCAAAAAGGCTCTGTTTGATGTTCTCGGTGACGAGGACCAGACCGAAAAAGCCTTTGCTTGTATCGCAAAGCACAAGTACGATGTGACCTTTGAAGCTGAAAAGCCCGAAAAGCAGCCGGATAGCCTGTCCTTCCATTTTGGCAAGGATAAGGGCGATGAATGGGTTAGCGAGAGCGACATCGTTCACGATTTTGCACTTGCACACCCTGATTGCAGTTTTGCTCTCGGCAATGCTGTCCTTGAATACCTCGATGAGAAGCAGCACTCGGAGCGTAATATCCCTGAGCTGAAAGCAGGCTGGTATAAAAAGACCGATTTCAGTATTACCGCTGTTATCAACGGTGAGGAGTTCAACTATGACGGCCGCTTTGATATTGGCGATGGCAAAGGCACGGGTGGCGGTTCGCTGATCGACCATATCCGCACATATAATGAGGGTATCCTCGGCTATACGCAGCACCCGTTCAATCAGCCGGAATATAAGGAAAGGGCGCAGAGAATGCTTGACATTTTCGTTCCTTTCCTTGAAGCATATTCTGAGCTGACCGCTGAGGAACAGCGTATCTTCGACGATTTCAAGGCACAGTACCCGATCCGCACCTATGATGATGTGGAAAAGGAACAGGGTAAGTTCCAGATCTATCAACTCCCCGGCGGTGAGAAGTATCACGGTGTCCGCTTTGAGGGGCTTGACAGGCTGAAAGCAGAGGGCGTACAGCTCAATAGGGACGATTATGAGCTTGTATATGAGGGCTTAGTCGGTGAGTTCAGAGGAAATGCAACTCTTGAAGGCATTTTCACTCAGTTCAACACCAATCAGCCTGCGGACTTCTCAGGTCACTCCCTTTCGGTTTCCGATGTTATCGTCATTTCAATGGACGATAAGGACACGGCATATTATTGCGACAGCTTCGGCTTTACCGAAATGCCTGAATTTTTCCTTGAAAAAGAAAGGACACAGGAGAAGTCTGTGCCGTCTGTTGCCGATCTTGCTGTCGGTGATATTATCATGTATGACGGCGCTCGCCGTGAGATTGAGGAAATTAGTCCTGACCGTATCAAGATGAAAGACCTTGATGCACCCGATTACGGCGGTATTCTGCTCGGCACTTCCGATGTGCTTGCCTATGACGGCTGGCAGCAGGATATGGAGGAAAAGGGCTTTGAGATTCTGTCTAAGGACGGTCAAGCTGCGGAAAAGACAGAGCCGGAGGACAAAGGACCAGTCTCTCTGCGAAAAGTCGGTGACTTTTACGAGATGTACGGCAAAAATGCGGAGATCGGTGCGGAAGTTCTCGAACTGCATATGACATCAAAAAACGGTCAGCCTATGGTCGGTTTCCCCGATCATGTCAAGGACGAATACTCCGCAAAGCTTCGTGAAGCAGGATATACCGTTCTGATCGAACAGGCATTTGAACTGAATCCTCCGAAGCGTGAAGCGGAAAAGCTCCAGACCTTACAGCAGGTCGTTGACAAGTTCTTCGGAACAGACTGCGAATCTGCGGAAACGGAGCGTGGCACATGGAAACTGGCTATCGCTGACGGCGAAAAGGTCGGTGAACTGTTTTATGGCGGCGATCCCGTCTGCGGTATCTATAACCGTGGCGACAAAATGGAGATCGAGCCTTACCGTGAGCTGACAACATTTCCTGCACTCCTGCGCACAGCTATGATTGAGCATAATCCTGACAAGCCTGTGGAGATCATGGACTTTCAGCGTACATTTGAAACTCCGCTTGACAAGGCAAAGTGGCTTATCAACGATTTCTGTGAAGCTGAGTACCGTGAAGAAGCGGATTTCTCCGATCTGCATAGTGTAGGTCTTGCGTTTACTACGCTGACAGACGATGAGCTGCCTATTCAGGTAACGGCTGACCTTGTTGACTTCAAGATCACTCACGAATTTGACGGTGAGGTATTCGATACAGAGCAGTTTGATAGTATCGAGGATATGATCGAGAATGGTCTGACTGATCTTGATTTCAGCGATCTTGTATCTGTACCCGATGAAGTGATCGAGCGTCACACTGGTAAGGACGAACAGACGGTAGAGCTTATGAGCGATGCCGCCGATGCAGCAGATATTTCTTCTCCTGCCGATGATGTTCCTGCGGTCACTCTGAAATACAAGGGCGATGCCGAGAGCCTTGACGAGATCAAGGACAAGGCACTTTCTCTCGGTGCTACGGTTATCGTGGACAATGCTGAGGGTATCATTTCCATTGACACTTATGCAGACCACACGGCAGAGCTTGACACGCTTGCCTATGAGCTGGGTGTTATGGCGGTCGATGATGCTCCTGCGGTGGCAACTCCTGAACAGGAGACTGCGGATATTGACAAGCCCCTTTTCACCGATACGGCTGTCATTGACGAGATTCAGCGTAATGAAAATGCTGATGTTCCGTTTTGGGAAATGCCCGAAGCACAGGGCGAACAGCTCTCTCTTTTCGGTGATCCTGAACCGCTGACCGCTTCAAAGCCCGCACCTGAAAAGCCAAAGTCTGAATTTGCCAAAGATCCGGTGGTGGACGGTGTTCAGGTCTATGAAGCACTTGCCGCAGAGATCGACCGTGGAACTGGCTTTGTTCACGGCAAGCTCCGTGTGCAGGACTTCTATGAGGAACAGCACCCGACAATTCAGCGGCTTGCCGATTTTTTGAAAAAGGAATGCGGAACAGGCGGACACAGCGGTGAGGGTAAGATCTCACTCGTTGACTATAATTCTCAGGGTATCACATTCAGCTTTGAGAACGGCGAAAAGTTCCGTCATTCGTGGTACAATGTCGCAACAATGACAGAATCACGGCTCAGGGACGATACCTACCTTTCTGCTGAACAGAAAGCTGAGAGGGCTGCACTCAAAGCGGAAAAGGCTGAGGAGCAGAGCCACAAGATCGTGGAAGTCGGTGACCGATTTCGTCACAAGATTACTGGCGAGGTTTCTGAGGTTATTTCGCTGACTGGAGCGCTCCCGTTCTATTCGGACGATTGCACCATTCAGCGTGAAAGCAGCGGTTTCGCTGTGACGGAGAATATCTCATACGATAAGCTCCTGAACAGCGGTATGTATGAGTATATCGGCAAGGCTGAACCTGAAAAGGAGCAGTCTGCACCCGTGAAGCCTGAAAAGGCTGAGGGCACACCCGATAATTCTGCGGTCGCTCTCGAAGCAGAAAAGCCCGAAATTCCTACGATCAAGAACCTGTCTCAGCTCAAAAAGGCGATCAAACCAGGAATGATGTTTGAAATCACAGACCATCTCCGTCCTGAGTGCATCGGAGAACGCCGTATCGTAACAGGCGTAAGCACCGTTGATTTTACTTCCCGAAAGCTCGATGAAAACGGCGAACCTACAGGCAAAGACCTCCACATGGAGTTTGACCGTGCGAAGAACTGGACGTTTGACGGCGATGAACTGACTTCACGGCTTGATAACGGCGATATGCTCATGAGCTTTCATTTCATTGACAGCTTGGAGCGTGAGCAGATTGTTCAGGCTGAGAAAGAGCCGGAGGTCACACTTGTTGCTGATGAAGTCGATGTTACTGAAACGGAAGTAACTGCACCCGATAAGGGCGAAAACTTCACCATTACCGATGATGCTCTCGGTGAAGGCGGCGCAAAGGCGAAATTCCGTGCCAATGTTGACGCTATTAAAACGCTGAAAACACTTGAACGGGAGAAGCGTCCTGCGACCGCTGAGGAAAAGGAAACCCTGTCGAAATATGTCGGCTGGGGAGCTTTGGCAAAGGCTTTTGATAAGGACGATCCGAAGTGGGCCGCAGAGTATAAGGAGCTTTCCGAGCTGCTGACTCCGCAGGAGTACGCTCAGGCTCGTTCAACGGTCAATGATGCTTTCTATACTTCTCCTACGGTTATCGACGGCATCTATGAAGCTCTTGGCAATTTCGGATTTGACGGCGGTGCTGTCTTAGAGCCTGCAATAGGTATCGGCAACTTTTTCGGCAGAATGCCCGAAGAAATGCAGTCGCACTCTCAGCTCTACGGCGTGGAGATCGACTCGCTGTCCGGCAGGATTGCTCAGGCTCTCTATCCCGATGCGGATATTGCAATTCAGGGTTTTGAGCAGAACCGTTTTCAGAACGGCTGCTTTGATGTGGCTGTCGGCAATGTTCCGTTCGGTGAGCTTGGTTTCCGTGAGGAGAACCCCATAAAAGTACACCCAAATATTATTTACTCCACATTCTGCGGAAGCAGAATGTTTCTTTTCTCCGTAAGCCCTTTGTCAAGGAACTTGTAAAAGATGTGAATCTGCCTGTCCTCGTCCTTGCTTTCGGGACGATCACCAATCACGATGTACTCGATAAGCTCCAAACAAGTCTCACGGGTAAGCTCCTGAATATCGACATACTTCTTGATATTTTCAATGTATCTGTCAATATCCTTTTCAGCCTGTTCAGCGGTTTCGCACTTTTCTTTCAGTACAGCGACTTTCTCTCTCAGCATCTTCTGCTCATCAAGATACTGATTCAGCATTTTCACGCAGAGTTCTTCGGGTACAGTACCGAGGAGCTTTTCTTCATAGGTCTTACTGATAAGCGTTTCGAGCTGTGCAAGCCTTTTCTCACCCTCATGGAGTTCCTTGCTGTTATGCTGGCTCTCCGCATCGGCAGTAGCCTGTCTGCGTTTTCTAACGGCTTCACGGAGTGCGTCCTCGTCCTCAACGGCAAGTCGTGCCTTTGCTCTAATATCGTCAACAACAATCTGTGAAATTACTCTTTCCAAAATGGAATGAGGAGTGCAGCCGTCCATTCCGCTTCTAACATAAGTACCACAGCGATAGCTGACAGTCTCATATGTTCCACGCTTCTTAGAGGTGTGCATGGTTCTGTTCATTTTCATCTTGTAACCGCAGTCTGGGCAGTACATAAATCCTGACAGCGGAAGAATCACGCCTTCTTTTGTTGTCTTGCCGATACTCACCGATGCGTCAACCTCTCTAACCTTGTCCCACAGCTCTCTTGAAATGATAGGTTCATGATTATTTTCAATCACTATCCATTCCGACCTGTCCTTGCGTATCTGCTTGTGATTTTTGTAGGATACCGTTGTCACTCTCTGCTGTGCGAGATTTCCGATATAAATCTCATTGTTAAGAATGCCACGCACCATACAATCATTCCACAGATGTGAAGTCACAAGGGGATTATCTTTGCCTTTAAGCTGATAACGATGATCCGAGGGAGTTGCGATGCCGTCCTTGTTAAGCTGTATAGCGATCTGCTTCGGACTTAACCCTCTTGCCCTCTGCTCAAATATACGTCTTACGATAACGGCGGCATCTTCATCAATCAAGGGCGTATGCTTTTCATCATCTGCCTTGATGTAACCATAAGAAGCTGAAGCCGCCAGATACTTGCCCTGCCGAGAATTTGCTGCCATGACACTGCGTACCTTCTTTGACGTGTTGGCGGCGTGCCATTCGTTGAATAAATTCATCACAGGCATAAGATCCATTGCCGAACTGTTTCTGTCAAGCGTGTCTACATTGTCGCTCAGGGCGATGAAGCGGATATTGAATGAAGGAAAAATGTAATCTATATACTGACCGACCTCGATATAATTTCTTCCGAAACGTGAAAGGTCTTTACAGAGGATAAGATTTATCTTTCCCGACTTTGCATCATCAAGAATCTGCTTGATACCTGGTCTATCGAAACTTGTTCCCGAATAGCCATCGTCCTCGCATATCTCGATAAGATTCCACCCCTCCTGCTTGCTGACATATTCCGTCAGCATCTTCTTCTGATTTTCAATCGAAAGGGATTCGCCCGCACGTTCGTCCTCCTGCGACAAACGCACATAGATCCCGACATTGTAAGTAGTTTGCTTTGCCATAATAACTCCTTTCCAATCAAAGCAAACCATATTCGATGATACAACTATTATAGCGCAGAAAACCGAATATGGCAAGTCTTTTTTCAAAACTTTTTAGTTCTTTTCGGTTTTCTGAAACGCTCTTTTGAAAGCAAGTTCATAAAGCACCTTATCAAGGTCTTTTTCACCCACGAAATGACTTGTCACAGCATAACGCTGACCGTCCACTTCGTACACGGCTTTGCTGGTCGGCTTATCTTTATATCTCTCATTCAGCTCAGCCAAAGTAAATCCTGTATCTTTTCTTGGCAAGTGTCTCCTTTCCGCCTGCGATTATCTATCTCTACACGCAATGGCTTTTTGTTGCAGGGGCGTTACGCCTGCACAGGTGCTGTACGGAACGGCAGAGCCGTCCCTTACACAGCAATCGTTTTGTTGTCGGAATATATGTTACTCCGAATAGGAATGATCTGTTTCTGAAAAGCTCATCTGCTTAGCGTACTTTTCGGAATAGCTTTCGTCCGAGCTGTTGTCAGCATCGGCAGAACTATCGTCAGCCAGCTCACCAATCTGCTCATAGGTCATACCGCTTGCTGTCAGCTTGCCGATCAGCGTATGCTCCGCAGTCACAGCATCGAGAAGTGCCTGTCCCTCCGCACCGCCGTAAAGCTGTGAGAGCTTATCGTAGGTGTAGAGCTTGCTATCAATGATGACCTTGCGCCTGCGCTCCTGCACAGCTTTGATAGACTTTTCGTAGCTGTCGAGCTTTGCCTGATTCTCCGCAAGAACAGCATCCGTAATGATAACAGCGGACTTCTCATCAACCTCGGTCTTAGCTTTCTTACTCATTCTCATCACCTCGTATAATAGATTTTAGGGTGATTTGAAGAGCACCCCAATGAACCTCTGCCACACTCAGTTGAGAGAAGCAGCAGTGAAATCAGAATGAGCGTAGCGAATGGAGATTTCAATGCTGCCGGCGGAGTTCCGCCGGGTTTAATCAAACAATCAACAGGCATTCACATACCCATGATAAAATAGCTGTGATCAGCAGGAACAAGTTCTGTTTCACCTCAGTCGAGCCGCATGGCTGCTTCCGTAGAGAGTCTGTTCCCCAGAGCTGTGAGTTAGCTGCTTACACGTAGGCTGTTTATCCGGGATGTGTTCCATCCGTTTTTACAGGCAGTACGGATCATCGCATCGGAGCGCCCCGGAGTGGATTCTGATAAGCGAGGTTGATGATGCCACAGTATCATGGGTAGCTGAATGCCTGTTGATCGCAAATCCCGATGAAGGGAGGTGGAAATTGTGAATCAAGACAAACTTTATGTTGGCATTGATGTCAGCAGCAAGAATAACGTCTGCTATCTCATGTATTCCGACGGCAGTAAACATAGTTCGTTTTCTGTGCCGAACAACAGGAATGGTGCAAAAATAATTGTTGACAGAGTTACCTCTGTGCTTCTCTTGCAGGATATTCCACAGGTTGTGATCGGTATGGAAGCGACTTCCGTTTACGGCGACAATCTCATGCGTTTTCTTCGTGAAAGCGGCAGTCTTGGACGATTTGAAAGAAACCTGCATATGCTCAATCCTAAGCAGGTCAAGAAGTTCCGTGATGCCTATTCAGATCTTCCGAAAAACGATCATGTTGATTCCTACGTCATTGCTGACCACCTTCGCTTCGGCAGAATCAATAAGGAGGTCTATATGGACGATTACAAGTATCAGGCGCTCAAAATGTATACAAGAGCGCGTCACCAGCTCGTACAGGAACTGACACGGGAAAAGCAGCGTCTTCTGAACACTGTTTTCATAAGCTTTTCCGGACTGACACAGGAGAAGATCTTCTCCGACAAATTCGGCGCAACGTCAATGGCTCTGATCGAGGAGTTTTCTTCGCTCGATGAGCTTGCATACATGAGTACCGATGAGCTTGTAGATTTTATCCGTAAAAAAGGGAAAAATCATTTTGACGATCCGGAAGAAATTGCAGAAGCTGTTCAGCGTGCTGCGAAGAATTCTTATCGTCCGCCGCAGGTCATTGCAGATGCCGCCAAGCAGATGCTCGCCATCTCTATGAATACCATTCGTCTGCTCCAGAAGCAGATCAAGGAGTATGACAAAGCGATTGAAAAGATGCTGGAAGCATTCCCACAGACACTGACCTCGATCAAAGGCATTGGCAACATTTATGCTGCCGGAATCATTGCTGAGATCGGTGATATTAACCGTTTCCCCAGTCAGGCAGGCCTTGCGAAATATGCCGGTCTTGTCTGGACTCAGCACCAGTCCAGTGACTTTGAAGCTGAGGACAAGCGCATGATCCAGGGCGGTAACCATCATCTGAAATATTATTTGTGCGAAGCTGCAAACGCTCTGAGAAGATGCGACCCGGAGTTCAAGCGCTTCTACGCTCTCAAATACAAAGAGGCTAATAAGCACAACCACAAACGCGCACTCGCTCTCACTGCCAGAAAGTTGGTCAGGTTAGTCTATACACTGCTGAAGACTAACCGCCTGTATATTCCGCCGGAGGAGTATTGATCCGGCACCTCCAGCCCGTCGAAAAAATTTTTCGGCGCAGGCTTTAGTAGGAGATACCCTTTTTGTCTCTTCTTAGGCAGAATGTATGGATTTCTTCCTTGCTTTTCTACTTTTTGCCTATTGACATTTTACCGTAGGACTCCCAATGTATTGGATTTAGGGATAATACCCTATGCTAATATTATAGCATTCTCGGACAGCAAAAGTCTATTCGCATTGCGCAAGAAGTTGAGTGCGCCATAAAACTTCTTCATTCGTGAAATTGTTATGGGGAATTTTGCAGAAAGCAGACCGAGCATTGCAAATCCGAGCCATATCACATTGACTGCATACTGCATAGGTCACCATTTCTGATTTATTCAATACGGAGAATTATTATCACGGAGCAACTATTTTTATAAAAATCATGCCCGTTTCCTGATTGAACGTGCTTGTATATATAGAGGGGGTTTTATCCGAGTGCCGCCGTGACCTATTCACATTCTGTATAGAAATATGCTGTTGAATTTAGGCACAAGGGAGAACCGTCATGAACAAAGTGTAAACTTTTCTGAAAAACAACGCCATTTTCTCAAAAACACCGGTAGAAAAGTGAAGGGCTTTGACGTTGTGACGATCACACGCACCCCTGCATATCATTTTCATCATAAAATTTTTCTGCGGTATACTTAACGAAGCGGTCAATAATTTGGTATTAACTTATGGGAGCATATTTCATAGGACTGCCGCCCAGACTGCGCAATAACTGCGCTGAGCCAGTTTACAATTTCAAGAGTGATGATATTGAGTGCATCACGCAGGAGCGTGAGCGAGTATGACCGCCGACCTAAGCGGCGGAGAGTTTAAGTCGCATAGCTCCAAATTCGCTGACGGAGCATCGAAAGCCTGAGTGATATGAAAATCCCACAGGCTGGAAAATAGCGCTACAGCGCAACAAAAATAACAAGCATTGTATTTTGCGCCGCACAGCGAGCGAAAATACCAAATGCTTGTTAGGGACACCCCAAGCCCCGAAACGACCGCACAGCGGTCAAGAAAATCGGCTAACGCCGAAATACAAACAAAGGAGACACCACTATGAAAACCGAGAAAAAGAAGCGTGGAAGACCGCCCAAACACAAGGCTATGGAGTTTGAGGGTATGACCTACGAGGGAGCAATCAATCACGCACTTGACAAAGAGGTCAGAGCCGACCTTGACAAGTGCCTTGCCGACAAGGACGAGAGCCAGCTTACCGACGATGAACGCAAGTACCTGAAACGCAAGAAGGAGAAGAAGTCCTACACCCTCAATGTTCGTTTCACCGAATCGGAAATGCAGGACATTCTTTCCAAGTGTGAGCAGTACGGTTACAAGAACAAGACCGAGTATATCCGTGATTGTGTTCGGGCGAGGGTTGATCTCACGCCCGACCGTTCCGAAATTGCCGAGTGTAACCGTCTGATGAAACGCATCGGAGCAAACATCAACCAGATACTTGTCCGACTTTACAGCACAGGTCACATCTATGCCGAGGATATTACCGAGATAAAGAAAGGGGTAAACGAAATTTGGCATACACTTCTATCCATACGATCAGGGCAACAGTCAGCGCAGCGATCGCTTACATCACAAGAGATGATAAGACCATCGACGGTTTATATGTCAACTCTTATGCTTGCCGAGCCGATAGCGCAGGAGCAAGCGAGGACTTCCGAGCCGTCCGAAACACAGGAACAGGACGCACCCAAATCCTTGCCTACCACATGATACAGAGCTTTGCCCCCGGTGAAGTCACGCCCGAACAAGCTATGCAGATCGGAGAGGAGCTGTGCGACCGTTATCTGAAAGGCGATTATCAGTATGTCATTGCTGTTCATCATGACAAGTCGCACCTGCATTGCCACATCATTTTCAACAACACAAATCTGTATAACGGTCTGAGCTTTACCACCGAGCATAATCAAGGCAGAAAGTCTGAAAGAGCGTGGGCAGAGTTGCGTGAGATTTCGGACGAGATATGTGCTGAACACGGTATATCTGTTATCTCCGAGCCTGAAAAGGGACATGGGGTATCTCACTTTGAGAGGAATATGCAGAAAGAGGGCAAGTCGTGGAAAGATAAGCTCCGTGTCAGGATTGCGGAGGTCATGCTTTACAGCCGTGACTTCAAGGATTTTCTTGAAAAATGTTCGGAGTGCAGTATCGAATATGTTTACAAGCCAAGCAATAAGGTCAAGCTGAAATTCCGTTTATCAGGTGACGGTCAACAGAAGTTTACAAGAGCCGACACCCTGGGCGCAGACTTCACCCCCGAACGCATAGCCGAGCAGATAGCGGAGATACAGGAAAAGCTGTCAGCGGCGAATGTCACTCCCGATATGCTTATCGAAGCGCCGAAGCCTGTTGTTCCAAAGACCGAGCCGAAGCCGACACAGACAGTCACCGCACCGACAAAGCCGAAACAATCTGCCGAGCCTGAAACTATCACCGAAACAAGTGAAACCGCAAAGAGAAAAGCTGCTGCGGAACAGGTGGAGAAGTTCTTTGCAGCCCGACGAGCAAGACGGCAGGCACAGCTTGATATGCTTAACGCAACTGCTATCAATCCGAAGCCTGAACCGTCTGCCCGGACACCACAGCCCACACCTACGGAGAGTAAAGCACCTGAAAAGAAAGAAGATCCGTGGAAAGCTATCAGAGGTATGGGCAGAGCAAACGAAATCATCGCAGACCTTGAAGCTGGTGGCGTTATGTCATTCAGCGAGCTGTCTGGATTCTTCTTCAATACACCTCACTCCGATGACCACACAACTGAGCGTGCCGATCTGAAAAAGAAGTTTACAGCTATTGACACGCTCATTGCAAAGATGAAGCACCGTGACGAGCTGGAGCCTGTTTACAAGGAGTATCAGGGCAAATCGGGCTGGTCGCAGAGCCGTTTCAAGAAGAAAAATGCCGCCACTATCGAGGACTACGAGCAGACGGTCAAGTACATCAAGGAGCATATCAAGAAGTATGCTGTTGACGGCAAACCGCCGACGATGCTTGACCTTTTGGAGAAGTCCAACAAGCTGAAATCGAAGTGGAACAGGCTTAATGTCGAGCATACCGCATTCCTCACCAAGCGTGAAACGGCGAAGAAGTACACCCGACAGGTGCGCCAGTACATCAACGAACAGCAGATGAAGCGTGAGCGTGAGAAAAGCCGTCAGAGGACACAGGCTAAACATAGAAATAAAAATACACTTGAATAAAGAAAGGAAACAACAACTATGAGCAAAATAGGTTATATCCGTGTTTCTACGGAGCATCAGGAAACAGCGAGACAGCAGGAGATCATGTGCAGTTATCAGGTTGACCGCATCTTCTCCGAGAAGCTGTCAGGAGCGAACACCGACCGCCCTCAGCTCAGGGCAATGCTTGACTATGTGCGTGAGGGTGACACCCTCTACATCGAGAGTATCAGCCGTCTGGGACGCTCCACAAAGGACTTGCTGAACATCATCGACACCCTCACAGACAAGGGAGTAACGCTCATCAGCCACAAGGAGAAAATTGACACCGACACTCCTGCGGGCAAATTTATGCTCACCGTGTTCGCTGCACTCTCACAGTTGGAGCGTGAGCAGCTCAAACAGCGACAGCGTGAGGGCATCGAGATCGCTAAGGCTCAGGGCAAGTACACCGGGCGAAAGCCTATCCCCACCGACTGGACGAGGTTCGGTCAGCTCTATGGGGAATGGAGAGCCAAGCACATCACGGGCAGGGACTTTATGCGGAGAATGAATATGTCAGCAAATACTTTCTACCGCCGTGTGCGTGAGTATGAACTCCGTCACGGCATCACCGAGCCGACCTCAGCTTGACCGTCAGGCGAACGGAAATGCCACACATCACTATCCGAGCCTGCGGAGCGGAATTCTAACCGCTGAAAAGAAAAAGCCCTCAGAAACGCTTACAAGAGCATTTCCGAGGGCTTGCGGTTATTCAGTTCCAATAGAGTTTGTGCCTGTTGTGGTGTGCCCCACAATGCCTATTCAGACTTGTGTGGAACGAAAAATATAGTATTTGGCAATAAAACAAGATAACAATAAATTTATAGTTTAGTTAACTACATAGACATTTCCCTTTATGGCGATTTCGTTTATTATGGCACTACGGTTCAAATCTTTTTGGGACAATAAAACAATACCTATAATATTAATATCAGATTGCTTAATAGTATCTTTACCTGTATTAATACCGTTTCTTATGTTTTCAAATTCGTCTTCCAAATAAGCGTGTTTATCATTTATTATATTAACAAACTTATCTAATGGTGAAATGAGCTTTTCGCCAGCATAGAACAACGGGATACCATACACTCCTCTTTCGTCATTTTGAGGATTTTGAATCGTTGGTAGTGTTGAATCAGAATCATTGTAAGTATCGACCCAAAGCCATGTCACTGTTCCGTATTCACTATATTCATCTATTACAGATGATATATCTGATGAATTGATTGCATTCTTGAATGATACATATATTTTGCCTTCGCCAAGGATTGTTGAAACATCATTATCTTCTTCTGGCGTGGGGAGAAAAAAACGTTGATATTGAGAAGAATCATTTTCTTTAATAAGACAATTAGGAAAGTCTGTATTTGCGTTTACTCCGCTTGTGCCTGTCAATAAGCCGATTTTTTCAAATATGAATTTCTGATCAAGACTCACTTTTAATCTGAATGTAAATTTGTTAGTGTATTCTGTTGTGCTAAAAGGATAACTAAGAATAGAGTATTGATATTCATTACTGCTCTTTTGCTTGATGTCAAGCTCATTTCCATTTGGACAGCTTATATAATAATAATCTTGTATATCTTTATTCATTTGAGTCATCATTTTATCTCTGTTGTGATACTTAGATAAAACAAAAGTGCCTGCCGTAACTAATAATGATATAATTATAATTATAATTGTTTTTTTCATTGCTTCAACCTCTACTTCAAGGCTGGACACCGCTTATAAGCTGTTCATTATAAAAAACAATTATTTTATCATTTGGCAATAGCTGTTCTGTTCCCATTGAATAATCATTCGATGTATCCCAATTAGACCAATCTGCTGCATTTAGTCTAAAATGGATTACAAACTGTTTATTAGGTTGAAGTTCAACATCGGTATTAAATTTGATTTTTGCATATGTATTTCCGTAATCGTCATTAACAAATTCACAAACCGAAGTATTACCTAAGTATTGATTATCTACAGCAAGCCAGTCGCAATGGTATTCAAGGTTTTCTTTATTGTCTGCATTAAATACATAATTTATAGTTATATCACTCATTTTTAAAGGCTTGTCAGAGTTGTTAGTTATAACTATATTGGGATTTATAGTATTTGAGTTACTAATACCTGCATTGCAAGATTCTACTGTTATTTCAGGTGATTTCTCATCATCTTGAATTACCCCTGGATTGATAGTTGGCGTAACAGTTGTATCTATTTCACCATCATTATCAAGATCAATGTTAATAAAAAATGAACCATCTGATAAATTTAAGAATAATACAGATCCACTATTCACAGAGATATTGGTATACAAATAGATGTTTCCATCAATATTGCACATAATATCAGTGTTTTGATCAGCAAGTGAATTGATTTTACAATCATAATTATCATCAGCAAATTGAGCCAGTAAAATCGGATTGCCAACTGATGTTAAAGGGTCAAATTTAAAATTATTCCCTTCATGAACCTCTGAATTTGTGTAATAATATGAACAGGTTTCGTTTGAAAAGAATAAATCAAAATAACCTGAAATAGCAAGCTTATTTGAAAGTGTCTTGGTTTCTTCTATGGCATTAGATGTAAGATTGTTATTTGCCATTTTTGTTCTCATGGGCAGCTTCATAAATGATTTTGTATCTTTTATGTTTTTTAATATCTCATCTATGCATTCCTGACTCTGTATTAACCCCATATGATCTTGATCAAAGATTTTTATATCCAAAAGATCGTGATTAAAATTCATTGTTGCACTTTCAATTGGAACTACACTATCGCCAATACCATATTCTGGAACGAATTGCAATCCTCTATCGCCAGGACAATGTTGAATAGTTGAAATGGTATTTCTATTACTTCCTAATAATGCTATTCTTTTCAGATTATTAGTATTGTTTTGGGATATTTTTATGCGGCTATGGTTATATTTTCCATCTATCCAAAGATAATTATTATAATCATCAGAAATCAGCTCATCAAATTCGTCAAATGTAAAATACGTAAAATTGCCGTTATCTATAAAATAATCATACCAATGATCATAAGTTCGTTTATATGAATATATCCACTGCCAGTCATCTGTATAATCTTTATTTGGCAACAAATCATAACAACTGCCTAAATTCACCAAAACACTTGGAAGTTCAAATGAAGTAAATAATGATTCTGCTACCCCGAGTCCTCCTATGATATATGATAAATCACCAGTGCTTAAAACGCAAAGCATCGTTGGCGCACCCCAAAATGGTGTTCCGGCAGTTATTTGTTTAGAAATATTATCAGCACCATATTCCGAAATGTATTTTTCTGTAACAATACCACCCATACTATGTGCAACAAAAACTACCTCATTATAATCACTAATAAGATCATGAAGATTATTAGCCGTTATTTGCGCTCCCATTCTCCAATCATACGGGAAAAATAAGATATCATACTTATCAGAAATATCAGTATCATTATTTAGTGATTCAATTATTCCTTTATAAGTATCATCATATCCATAATTATTAACAGGATATAATTCAATATTACTATTACCGTAGTAATCGCATTTGAGCGACTGGAACGCATTGTGAATTTTTTTAACATCATCAAAGTTACTTGGCTGTTCAATCCAAGATCCCCATACACTTTCATCATTTGATGTTTTTGCAAGATCTATTCCCATTATTCCCGGTACTACTACAACGGCTCTTTTCAATTTAGGAATTGTTATGTTTTTGGTTATTCGCTTTACTTCTGTATCACCGGTCTTGGCAACTTTGTATGATAATTCAAAATCCAATTTTGCATTTATATCAGAATTATGTTTTGAATCTGTTGGAACTATAAATTTCAAAGGAATTGAATAGCTTTTACTTGGCTTTATTACCGAATAATTGTGTGTAAGTGAGGTTCCATACTTTGGTTCAAGGTTATCAGCAGTGATTTTTATCGATACATCTGTCGCATCGCCATCTCCAATATTATCCAAATATACATTTGCATTTATATCATCATAATTAAAATTGGAAATACTAACCTTATTATCAGCGTATACACTTAATGCTAACGGAGGAATTAAATTCTGTTCTAACTCACTCAATCCATAATAGGTAACAAATTCTCGTGTTTCACCACTGGTGAAAGTATCTTTGTTCCATGTGATGGATACTGCACTATCTCCATTAGATCGTCCTGGCTGAGTCACATAATCCCATAGCGTACTTGTTACATTTCCCCAATTAGTAAATTGTACTTTATCAGGTTTTCTGTCTCCCGATTTGTAGAATGTACCTTGTGCTACTACACCGGGATTAGTTGCGGAATCAAAGGCTTGCCATATTTGCGGAATATTAGAACCTGAATATACGGTTTCAGTTGTTACATCAGATCCGTTTACTCTGAATGGCGCAGCATCATTACCACCGAGCATAGTGTCCATCATAATTCTTATGCCCACTTGTTTGGCGTATTCTGTATCATTTTTGACGATATACTTAATCTTAACAACATCATCTCGTCCAGTCGCCGAATTCTCAATAATAGATAGTTCTTGTGTGACATCAACACCATCATAAGAAGCTTTGGAAACACTTTTAGAACCATCAGCATCATAAGTTACATTTGATGATGTAAACTCATTTATGCTTTCACCAACAACAATTGTTGTTTTTGATGTTCCTCCACCCGGATGACCGAAAAGCATCTTTTTATTATCATCAGTTGAACTGTTAGGGTTTCCTCCTATTGTACCAATAGTATAGTGACCATTACTTGCAGTGTTGAACTCAATGTAGTCATTTGCTATTAAAGTATTATTTTTGAGAATACTTTTAAGCATTCTATTTTGGGGAACACTTACAGCAGAACTTGCCAGATTTGATTTCCATTCTTGGTACTCTTCACCATTAGGATCTAACGTTGAGTAATATTGATATTCGTCAACATAATCATCGGCAAAAGCAGGTAAACTCGTAAGCATAGTTGTAGATAACGCAATACAGCTAAGACCTGCCACGATACGTTTCAAAATCTTATTCTTAACCATTTCATACCACCTTTCTGCAACACACAGTTGCCAATTATTTCTTGTTTACATAGTTTCTCAGCTCTTCTGGCTCTACAGGTTGTGCGAACCAATGGAAGCAAGCACTCGGAACTGATGTGGTAGCTACCACCAGCGCAAGAGCCGCCAGTGCCGTAGAAGCCTTCTTTGCTATGCTCATCAGCTTTTTCATTACAAATCCATCCTTTCAAACAGTTCAGATAAGTCAGGCTCTTTCGGTTGATAAAACGTAATACCGCAAACGCTGCCATTTGAGATATACAGCACCAGCCTTACAAGAGCAAGAATTACAATCGCCAAAATACTCCGTTTTTCTCTTTCCTTATCATCGTTTACTGTTATCACCCCGATTCAAAAAGTGACCGAGCAGTGCCATGATTGCTGACAGCAGCATTCCGCTTGATACATAAAGGCTTAGTTTTTGATATTGGAATACAAGCAGTGCAATCGTGACAACGGATAGGGTAACAGCTAAGATGCAGCTTCTTTTCCTTAGCTTGACACTCTTTTCCTCTGACATCGGTTTATTCGGATGCGGAACGGGAGCAATACATAGAATGATTGGTAATGCTATCATTATGAAACTGATGCTGAATATTGGCGTAATATGTCCGCTTACATTGCAAATGCCGTAAGAGAAAACCATCATCACCATGACAAGCGTGAACATACAACTAAGATGACTGTTAGCGTGAAACCCACCTACAAACTGTCTCAACCCCATAAATACGGCTATGAATACAACAACCGCAGGCAGCGTATGGGAAAACAGAGCAATCAGCAGGACGATAATGGTATTCAGCACATCAGAGATCAGCAGCTCCATTCCATATGCGTAGATCACCTCTTTGGATTCTTCCGTTATGTTCTGAACCACAAAAAAGTGTGCTATGCTTTTTGCAAGTTTTGAAATCATTTCTGAATCACTTCCTGCAAAAATCATAACACAAGTTGCAAATTTTTTCAATAGGTTTTGAGAAAAAAGGTCTCAAAGTGTCCCCAAATGTCGTCTTCTTGTCCCGAAATGCAAATAGTTAAATTTGTAAACAATTACGAACCATAATGTTCAGCTTAAAAATTCCGTCATCATAATCGAAACTTACTAACCCACCCAATCTATCAACGGAGGATTTGATACTGTTTATCCCTATGCCGTGAAGCCCTTGTTCTTTCTTTGTTGATGTTAAAACAGATGTATCTACCTTATCTGATGTATTTGTAATGACAATAAATAGCTTCTCTCGTTCTTCCATTAGGCTTATCCAAATATGCTTATGTGATACACCAGCTCTCTGGCAACCTTCTATTGCATTGTCAAGAGCGTTTCCGATGATACGGCACAACTCCAATTCGTCTGCCTTGATATTTGTTATGATATTGACCTTGCAAATAAACTCTATACCGTATGTCTGAGCAAGAGAACCCTTGATGTTCACAATAGAATCGACGGCATTATTACCAGTATAGCAGAGTCTGTTAGCAAGCCTTACAAATGAGCTTAGCTTGACAAGATATTCCTTAGCAGAATCAGTATCATTGTTTTCCAACATATCATTCAGAACTAAAAATTGATTTTCAATATCGTGTTTAAACTCTCGTACTTGCTTGTATGACAGGGTAAGCAGCTTATAGTTTTCCTGTTCCTGTTGCTTTATTGTTTCAAGGTATTTTAACTTTATCTTATCTTCAAAACTTTCAAAGAAATTAAACATAGCAAGGTTTATAAAGATAATTCCTGCAAGAGAAACGCCCAAAGAAACATAACTATAAGTGTTGCTGCCAACAAATCCATCAAGCATTGTTTGTAAAAGAAAAATACTTATGATTGGAATAACTATTATCAATATCCAATATTTTATCGGCAGTTCACGAATTTTTTTGTTTATTATGCGGTGCATCAATCCTATAAGCCATAAATAAATTATATTTGTGCCTACCATTCCGAGATAACGTCCTAAACCAGACTCTAAGAATTCATCTGGTGTTCCCATATTAGCAATGCAAAGTAATCCAATCACAATAGGTTCAGATATAGATATAATCAGTAAAAACAATATGTTCCAAAATATTTTATGACGGATTGAATCATCATAACAAATAAAGGACATGGAGCTAATAAGAATAATGGTTGTAATCAGATACACTAAAATATTATCTGTCAACAAAACTGTCGCTGACAGTATTACAGTAGAAAGAAGATACGACAGATAAAGAACTGCTTTATTAACTTTTGCCTTACTCAACAAGGAAAAGTATAAGAATACCAACATCATTTCAATTGCTACATTGACAATCTCAATGATATTTTCAATCAATACGGGCAACTCGATCATCTCCCTGTTGCATAGTTAAGATAGCGAGCAACTATCTCATCTTTATATGTTTTGCCTATGGGGATTTTTCTGCCGTTGCTTAGAATAATATCGTACTTGGTAATATTCTGTATATGGTCAAGATTTACAAGTATTCCACGGTTTATAATAGCGAAATTGTACTTTAACAACTCGCCACACACAGTTGAAAAATCGCCGCCGTACTCCAATTCACCATTAACTGTGAATAGTGATACCTTTCTTCTATGTCCCTCAAAGTAAAGAATATCTGTCAGCCTGAACTTGAATGACAGATTTTTATTATTGAAAGTGAAAGTTCTAAATCGCTGCTGGCACTCAGCAATGATAGAATTTAGCTGTTTGGTATATACATAGTCTGGCTGATTTTTCAATATATAGCGAAACGCTCCCACATCGTAGCCCTTAACGGCAAATTCGGCATAATTCGTCAGGAAAGAAATAATAACTGAACCATCTATCTGTCTGATTCTTTCAGCGGTCTGCAATCCGGTCAGATCGGGCATTTCAACATCGAGTATGATGACTTCATACATTCCCTTGACATAGAAACTCAATAAGTCTCTCCCGCTTGTAAATTCGTGTATTTCGCAGTCGGGGAGTTTCATTTCTCTTAATCTGTTATGAAGTTGTTTTAAGAATACAGGTTCATCATCAACGATAGCAATATTCATAGCAATCACCTCACAATTGGTCATGCTTTATGTATCAGTTATCATTATACCACATCGGAGAGATTATTTCAAGAGAAAAAATAGCTATGCCTCCATTAATAGTTTCGGAGACATAGCCTCATGTTGCGTTATTTTATATTCATCGAATATGGTCTATTGCCTGATTTAAGAGTGGGTGTACTTATAAGTGCTTCACAGATACCGTCCACGATACCACGAAACTGCACGATTTCTTCTTTGCAGAAGCACTCGACAAGCTGAAAAACGGCGGAATTATGGCATTCGTGACCTCGGCAGGCACACTCGACAAGCGTGACGAAAGCACTCGCCAGTTGTTGGCTGATAAGGCTGACTTCATCGGTGCTATCCGTCTGCCGGGTGGCAAGAACGGAGCTTTTAAGGATAACGCCGGAACAGAGGTCACAACGGATATTATCTTCCTGAAAAAGCATGAAGGCAAGTCACTTGCCGAAATGTCCGATATTCCCGATTGGGTTCATATCGGTGAAACGGCTGACGGTCTGCCGATCAACAAATACTTTGAACAGCACCCTGATATGGTGCTTGGTACAGTGGTCGAGGGCAACAAGCTCTACGGCAGCGGTACTATGGTTGTCGCTGAGGACGGTTTTGACCTGAGATCGGCGCTCCATGAAGCGGTCGGAAAGCTGTCTGCGGAGATCAGTCATGAGCGTGGCAGAGATGTGTATGCGAAAACGGCTGACGGTGTGCAGGTGCAGATTCCGTCGAAACTGCGTAATTACAGCTTTTTCCTTTCTGACGATCAGGTCTTCTTCAAGAAAAATAATGCTGCCTGTGAGTTCCGTTTTGACAAGGGTACTGCACAGCACAAGCGTTTCAAGGCATTTATTGAGCTTCGTGATCTCACCCGTGAGCTGATCGAAGCAATGGAACTTGACAAGCCTGACAGCGTTATTAAGGATTTGCAGGCAAAGTTGAATGTGGCATACGATGATTTTTATAAGAAGTTCGGACTTATCCACTCTCAGACCAACAAGCGCTATTTTGCGGAAGATGTTTCGTATAACCTTGTCGCAGGACTGGAAAAGAGCTATGATAAGACAAAGCTCCTTGAAAAGTCCGATATTTTCACAAAGCGGACTAT
>NZ_JBDGDD010000034.1:0-25349 GCF_040909065.1 Ruminococcus sp. RTP21359st1_H3_RTP21359_211015 | reverse complement strand
CAAGCATAGTACAATGGTCAGTATACAAGCTTCCCAAGCTTGGGATGCGGGTTCGATTCCCGTTGCTTGCTCCAAATGATGTGTTTTAGTAGGAGGGAATAACGTGGCATTAGAGCTGTTCAGACACAATGAAGAAGCCTATAAGGCTGTGGTGTCAATGCTTGCTGAACGAAATAAAGCCGCTGTAGTTCACCCTACCGGAACAGGAAAAAGTTTCATCGGTTTTAAACTCTGCTATGATAACTCCGATAAGATAATATGTTGGCTTTCTCCGTCAAGATATATTTATCAGACGCAGCTTGAGAATTTAAAAGAGGCAAGCGGTGGATATGAACCACAGAATGTGAAATTTTATACTTACGCCAAGCTTATGCTTTTATCTGATGAGGAATTTTCAGCGATAAAACCTGATTACATAATACTCGATGAATTTCACAGATGCGGTGCGGAATATTGGGGCATGGGCGTTCAGAAATTGCTTGAAATGTATCCAGATACACCGCTGTTAGGTCTGTCTGCCACAGCAATACGTTATCTTGATAACCAGCGTGATATGACAGACGAGCTTTTTGACGGAAATATCGCAAGTGAAATGACTTTGGGCGACGCTATCGTTCGTGGTATCCTTGATCCGCCTAAATATATTCTTTCGATATTTTCATATCAGAAGGATCTTGACGAATATGAAAAAAGAGTAAAAAATGCAAGATATAAGTCTATGCGTGACAAGGCTGAGGAATATCTTGAAGCACTTCGCAGGGCGTTAGATAAAGCAGAAAAGCTTGATGATATTTTTGATAAGCATATGGAAAACAGAGCAGGAAAATATATCGTTTTCTGTGCAAATCGTGAGCATATGGACGATATGATAGACAAGGCTGACGAATGGTTTCATAAGGTGGATAAAAGGCCTCATATTTATGAAGCTTATTCCAATGATCCTGAAACGAGCAAGGCTTTTCATGAATTTAAGGAGGATAATTCTGACCACCTTAAATTGCTCTACTGCATAGATATGCTTAACGAGGGCGTTCACGTTGATGATGTTTCAGGTGTTATTCTTCTGCGCCCGACTATCTCTCCAATTATCTATAAACAGCAGATCGGACGTGCGCTAAGTGCAGGGAAGTCACAAAGGCCTGCTATTTTCGATATTGTCAATAACATTGGAAATCTTTATAGCATAGATTCTATCAAAGAAGAAATGAAAGTCGCTGTTCGTTATTATCGTTCTCATGATAACGAGGACGTGGTAGTAAATGATAACTTTGAGCTTATTGACAAAGTTGAAGACTGCAAAAAGCTTTTCGATAAGCTTGAGGAGTCCCTTTCAGCTTCGTGGGACATCATGTATGAAAAGGCAAAAGCTTATTATGAAAAAAACGGTGACCTTGAAACACCTGCGACATATTTTACAGAGGACGGCTACAGCCTTGGTTTGTGGATAAATACACAAAGAGGACTATACAGAGGAACTCATAATGGAAAACCTCTTACGCAGATGCAGATAGACGCACTTAACGCTATCGGTATGCGCTGGCAGTCAATAGGAGAATTGTCATGGGAAAGATATTATGAAGCCGCTAAAAAGTATTATGAGGAGAACGGCAATCTTTTAGCACCATATTCATATGTAAATGAAAATGGAATAAACATTGGCCAGTGGTTAGTCACACAGCGAATGGCAAAGAAAAATGGTATCAGAAAATGGGGCTTTAGTGAGGAAAGATCCGCAAGGCTTGATGAGATAGGAATGGTATGGGACGTGCCTGATTATCTATGGGAAGAAAACTATGAGGCCGCCGTTAGATATCATCGTGAAAATGGTGACCTGGACGTTCCTGCAAAGTATGTAGACAGCGAGGGAATATGTCTTGGAGTTTGGCTCGACAGTATGCGAAAATCAAGACGGACAGGTTCACGTTCTCTGACAGCCGAGCAAATATCTCGCCTTGATAAACTCGGAATGAGCTGGGACGATAGAAACAACAGAAAATGGAATGATATGTTTCGTGAACTTACAGAATACTATAAGGATAACAACAATTTCAACATTCCTGTTTCATATAAAACCAAAAATGGTGCTTGTCTAGACACATGGGTGGAAAGACAGCGTATTTTGTATCGAGATGGCAAACTTTCAGACGCTCGCATTGAAAAGCTGAAAAGTATAAACTTTGTTTTTGATGTAACTTCTTCACGTTGGGAAGAAAAGTATTTACTGCTGAAAAAATATTATGATGAACACGGAAACACAGACATTTCTGATGACTTAACTGTTAGCAGGGCGAGTATAAACACTTGGATAAGCAGACAAAAAAAGTATGCCAAAGAGGGAAGATTATCAGAGGAACAGATAGAAAAGCTTAAGGCGATAGGACTCCTTTCAGATATCTCATATCATGAATATATATGGAATGAAAGATATTCGCTTGCAAAGCAATATTACGAAGAATATGGAAACATAAGCGTGCCTCAGAACGCTGTATATCATGAATTTCAGCTTGGTATATGGATATACAAACAGCGTGTGCAGAAAAGAGAAGGCGTTCTTTCACAGGATAGGATAGAATTATTGGATAAGCTCGGGATAGAGTGGAACAATTTGTCTGAGATAGAGAATGCTAGTCTTTATGAAAAGGGTTTTCAGCATCTTGAGAAATTTATATCTGAAAAAGGGATATATAAAATAAGGGCAATAACTGTGTGTGACGACGGATATCGCCTAGGAAACTGGATATCCAATTGCAGAGTACGATACAGACGTGGCGAGCTTGCAAAAAAATATGAGGAGAGATTCAGAAAGCTGAGATTTCCTCTTGACGCTAAAGATGAGTGGGAGTATCGCTATGAAGAATTAAAGGCTTATTTTGAAAAAAACGATACAAAACGGCTCCCAGAAAAATATGCTGCCTATGACGGCACAGATCTATCCTTGTGGTTTGCTAGACAAAAAAGAGCATATAAAAAAGGCGAGCTTACCAAAGAACAAATGAAAAAATTTGACGATATCGGCTATCCCTTTAAAGCCGAAAAGTCAGGGATATATAAGGCAAATATCACAAAATGGCTTGCTAAGTATGAGATAGTAAAGGAATATCTTAAACTGCATAAAGGCGAAAAGCTCGACCCTAAGGCAGAATACAAAGGGATAAAAATCATTGATTGGATACGTCAGCAGAGAAATTTTATCCAAAACGGAGTATTCAATGATGAAAGAGTAGAAATGTTCAATGAACTGGACCCTAAAACTGTTCTTGACAGTTTGATATCTCATTGGGATATAATGTATGAAGAAGCAGTGAGATATTTTGATGAGCATGGTGTTGGTGCAAGCGTCAAAAAGGGTATCATTGTTGACGGCAGTGAGCTGTGTAATTGGGTCAATGGCGAACAGAAGATAGTAAATGGAAAAGATAGCACACCAAGAACGCCTGAACAAATAGAAAAGCTCAAAAAGATAGGCATAGAGCCGCAAGTAAATGACAGATTTGAAAAACAGTGGCTGACAAGATACGAAGAATTGAGATCTTTCATTGCGGAAAACGGGAGAATGCCTCTCACAAGAAAAATAAAAGGATCAGAAAACAGCATTGCAGTATGGCTCAATTCTCAGAAGAAAAAATACAAGAATGGACAGATGTCAGACAAGCATATTGAAATGCTTGAAGCACTAAAAGTTGATCTTGATCCCGAAAAAATTTGTAGATAAGTAACCTAAAAAAGCTCTTAGATCGCAAGACGACCTAAGAGCTTTTATTCTGGTGCCGCTAACCGGACTTGAACCGGTACGGGTTTTACCCCGAGGGATTTTAAGTTTTTAAATCGGTGAAGCGTTTTAATTTCTTTTGTGGTCTTTTGTTCCCTTTTGTGCCCGATTTTTCGAGCTTTTTGAGTATCAAAAATTGAAAAACACCGAATTACAGCAGCTTTCAAGAATCATAAAAAACCATGTTTTTTGGTAGACTTTCGGTAGATTTGTGGTAGACAAAAGCCGATAACTTGACTTGGTAGACCTACGGTAGACACACGAAATAAATTTAGTTCCCTGCGAAAAATGCCGATTTTTGTAGAAGAAATTGGCACAAAGGATAGGAAATGTCTCGTGTATTTGCCACACAAGAAAATGATAATCTATTGTTACAGATAAAGCGGATTTGTGCTTTTGACCTCTAAAATCAAATCAAAAAATCAATCATTTGGCGGACGATGTTCCATATAATTGGAGCGTTGTCCGCTATTTTTATGCCTGAAAACCGAATACAGAGATAACGCTCCTCAGCAATGGGGGGCATTTTTTATTGTCAAAACTTATGAATCCCAGAATCACCATAAATATCAGGCTTGATAATCATAGCTACGCATTATTTTGCTGATGTATCACTTTATTACATTATATCATGTCTGCTGTTTTAATTAAGCAAAATGAAAAATAGGAGGTTTTTTATGTCTGAACGCCAGATCATCACGATCAGCGATGATAAGCTGTCCTGCGAAGCAACAGCTATACTGCTGAGAATGCTCAATTTTCCCGATACGGACTATCATACCGCAGAGGAGCTTTGTCCTTTCTTTGAAAATGATTCTCTGAAAACTATCAGGAACGCTCTGAACGAACTTTACAATGCAGGCTACCTCCGACGCAGCGGTAAGACCTATATGGTCAATAAGGTCAGGATCACACAAATGAAGCTCGCTTGAGCTGAAAACAGGAGGAAAATGGATATGTCTGCTAAAAAAATAAAAAAGGTCAAAACAACGCCATCATCGGTGTGCCGTGTCAATAAAAATGCAAACTATACAGTAATGAGCAACTATCATCTGCGGTCAACTAACCTCAGTCTGAAAGCAATCGGGCTTCTGAGTAAGGTTCTTTCTTTGCCGGAGAATTGGGATTACTCTATCTCAGGTCTGACAGCTATCTGCAAAGAGAAAGAAACAGCGATCAAGGCAGCATTGGACGAACTGAAGCATTGGGGTTACCTCACTGTGACTAAGCTGATGCCGAATGAAACGAAGAGCGGTCGTATAGAGTATGTCTATGACTTCTATGAGTATTCAGAAAAGGATTCGCCTGATGCAGACCGGGACGATGATGATACATACGATGAGGACGAAGAAACATCCACTGCCGAAGTAAGCTCCATAAAAAAAGCTCCGCAAGGAGCAGAAAAACAAGGCATAGAAAATCTACCTCTTGAAATTCTACCCGTAGAAATTCAAAAGGTAGAAAATCAGGGACAAATAAATACTAAGAAGATAATAAAGAAAAATCAAATACTGAGTAATCAAGTATCTATCAATCAGTCCCACTCCGTCAGCGGAAAAGCTGTTGAAAATGATGAAAAACAGACAGACGGACGGATTGACGGATATATCTGCGAAAAAGAGATTTATACCGAAGTAGTGAAAAACAACATCGACTTTTCCTACTTTGCAGAATGGCTCGGTGATGAGGAAGAAGCTGAGGAGATCGTTCAGATGATCGTTCGGCGGATATGTTCCCGAAAGAAAACGGAGCGTATCTGCGGACAGGACTTCCCCAGGGAAGTTGTCAAGTCCGCTATGCTAAAAGTTGATATAAACGTTCTTGAAAATGCTATTGAGCAGATGAAGCGTACAGACAATGTGCGGAACTATGAGAGTTATCTTATCAGCACTCTGTTCAACGAAGCCAACGGCAAGCGTTTCAAGGAAAATGCTGAGGGTCGATGGGCTGAGTATGCTGTCAAGAGAGATTTTGGCGGTTATGATGACTGAACGTTCCTGAGAGGAGGTGGTGGCTATGGGAGCGGAGAAGAAACCAGACGTAGCTGCTTGAAAGACGGCAAATGAGCTTTTTTGAAAGGAAGGTGAAGATCATGGCTAAGTCTATTCTGACACCGGAGGGCGATCTCGTCAACTACGATAACCTGATTGCGGTCAGCGTCGAAGTGCGTCCGGTCGGTGTCGATGAGGAGCATTCGGAAGATGAATACTGTATCGTTGGCACAGATGTGACCAACAAGGAAAATCTGCTGTATCACTCGCCCGACTATGACAAGGTGATGAGTGTCCAGCGTGACATTACCCGTTGGCTCCAGAGTGAAGCATTTTCAACTTTTGAGATGCCGACCGCAGACGAAGGCGGTGATGCGTAATGCCGTCCGACTATGAGAACGGTGCGAAGAAAACCATTGACATTTCGATCAAGGCGGAGAAAATGACCGCTGATGTGCTGAAATCGGCATTGCAGGAGTTTATGTCGGGCAAGGCAGAGAAAAAAGGGCGAATGACCTATAAGCAGTTGCAGGCTAAGTCGCCGTCAAAGCTCGACAGCATTGAGGTTTCAGACCGAAATATCGGGGATTTCCTGAAAACCGCACGAAAATACGATGTGGATTTTGCTCTGAAAAGAGATAAAAGCACCTCGCCGCCTACCTATCATGTTTTCTTTTCCGCTGCTAAGACAGAGGATTTCAAGAGGGCATTTTCGGAGTATGTCGGCAAGGACCAGTGCAAGACACCGAAGCGTGGTGAGTTCACCCGTGAGAAGATGCAGCAGCAGGCTCAGAAACTCAGGAGCAAACCTCGAAAACAGAAACAGAGAGAAAAAACAAGGGAGAACAGACGATGATCTACGGCTATTTCATGCCTGTGCCCGTTCCACGGGCAAGGGACGATGATGTTTTTACGGCGGTTTTTGATGCCGATACCAACAGAAAGGAAAGGTCTGCGAATTGCAGATCGACACGAGAAAACTCAAAAAGCTGATCATCAAGGCTATCCCCTATGTAGCTTTCTCTTATGTGGGTAACCTGATTGGCTTTGCGTACCGAACCGCTGAGGGCGACGGCTTTCAGGAAAAGCTCCTGCCCTTCATGAGCAATCTCGGTGTGGCATTTGCAAGAATCATTCCCAGTTTACACCCGTTTGATATTCTTTTCGGCTTGGTTCTTGCGGGTGTAATGAGGCTCGTCCTCTATGTCAAGTCGAAAAACAGGAAGAAATTTCGCCAGGGTGAGGAGTACGGCTCTGCCGTATGGGGCGGTGAAAAGGATATTGAGCCGTATATGGACTTATCCTGCCCCGAAAACAATGTAATTCTCACAAAGACGGAATCTCTCACAATGGGCAAGCCCTCTGCACCGAAGTTTGCGAGAAATAAAAATATCCTCGTTATCGGTGGCTCAGGCTCAGGTAAGACACGATTTTTCGTAAAGCCGAACCTGATGCAGATGCACTCCTCCTATGTAGTCACCGATCCGAAAGGCACGGTGCTTGTGGAGTGCGGAAGAATGCTCCAAAGGGGCCGCCCGAAACGAGTTGACGGAAATGTTGTGTACCGCAGGGACGATAAGGGAAACTATCTGAAAGATAAAAAAGGCAGATATATCCCTGTCTATGAGCCTTACAAGATCAAGGTGTTCAATACCATTGATTTTGCGAAGTCGATGCACTACAATCCGTTTGCTTACATCAGCAAGAAAAACCGTGAGAAGGACATTCTCAAATTCGTGGAAGTCCTTATCAAGAATACTTCTTCTTCTCAGCAGCCGTCCGGCGATGATTTTTGGGTGAAAGCGGAGAAACTGCTCTATACTGCGTATATTGCCCTTATCTTTGCTATGTACCCCGAAGATGAATGGAACTTTGAAACGTTGATCGACATGATCAACAATTCGGAGTGCCGTGAGGACGATGAGGAGTTCAAAAACAGCATTGACCTTGAATTTGAGATCGTGGAGTGCTGGCTGAACGGCACAAAGCACGAAGATCCCGAAGTCATGGCTGATTACGGTGACATCTTTGAAACGAAACCCGATGCCGAACAACGGCGCTTGGGTGCATTTGCACTCAAACAATTCAAGGCGTATAAGCTCGCTGCTGGAAAAACGGCTAAGTCTATTTTAATTAGCTGTTCGACACGACTTGCACCTTTTGCAATAGATGAGGTCTTGGAGATCACCTCCTACGATGAGCTGCACCTTGACAAGCTCGGTGACGAGCTGAGTGCGCTTTTCATAATCATCTCCGATACAGATGCGACTTTTAACTTCCTGGTCGCTATCATGTATTCACAGCTTTTCAACCTACTCTGTACAAAAGCAGATAATTCCCCAGGGGGAAAGCTGGACTATCATGTACGCTGTTTGTTAGACGAGTTCGCCAATATTGGCGAAATTCCGCAGTTTGAGAAGCTCATAGCGACGATCCGAAGCCGTGAAATAAGTGCGTCGATCATCTTGCAAGCTAAGAGCCAGCTAAAGGCTATATATAAAGATAATGCAGACACGATCGAAGGCAACTGTGATACGATGCTGTTTTTGGGCGGTAAGGAGAAGTCCACGCTGAAAGAGATCTCCGAAAGTCTCGGCAAGGAAACTATCGACAGTTTCAACACCTCTACCAACCGTGGACAGTCGGAAAGTTACGGAATGAACTATCAGAAGCTTGGAAAAGAGCTGAAAAGTCAAGACGAATTAGCGGTCATGGACGGCGGTAAATGTATCTTACAGCTTAGAGGAGTTCGTCCGTTCTTCTCGGACAAGTTTGACATTACCCGTCATAAGCAATATCCAATGCTCTTGGACGATAATCCTGAGATGGGGTTCAACATCGAAAAATATGTGAGTGACAAGAAGGCGATGCGTTTGAGACTGTCTCGACAGGAAAAGTTCACGGGGTATGGTGTTGATATGACGGACGCCGGACAGGAAGTTACAGCAGTATCGGCAAAAGAAACAGATAACGCTGATACTGCAATATCTGAGGAAACCGAAGAAAAAGAGATATATGTCGGCTTTTAACTCAGACAGTGAAGAAACCGAATAAAAAGAGAATCGGTTGAAGCTGCGGACAATCTTTACTTTATTTTTTTGAGGGAGACTTTTTACCTATGAACGAACTGAATATTTCTGCGGTCGATGCAACCGCAATGGAGACAGCAGCCACTACCTCTGCACCGAAGCACAAGTGGCTCTCTAAGCTCACCCGTGGTGCAAAGAAGGCAACCATGTTCTGCACAATCGCAGGCGTTATGGCATCTGCCTGTGCAACTCAGGCATTTGCAGCAGGCACGGGTGCTGTTGATACTTCTTCTTTCATTTCTACTGCGTGTACCGTTCTCAAGAGCGTTATCTGCCTGATCGGTGCAGGCGTTGGTGTATGGGGCGTTGTAAACCTTCTTGAAGGTTACGGTAATGATAACCCCGGTGCTAAATCCCAGGGCATGAAGCAGCTCATGTCAGGTCTTGGTCTGATTCTCCTTGCAATCGTCCTTGTTCCTGTTCTTGAAACAATGATGACGGGCGCAATTTAAGTGACGTTCTGACCTGAATATAAGCAGATTAGCTACATAGCGGTGGGTTTTGCATTGCAATAATGGGTTTTGGGTAAGCAATCTGCACTCTCAGATATGAAAGGGAGTGAAAATATAAATGGCAATAAATATCGGATATTTAACTGCCAATAAAACAAGTGCAGGAGATGAAGTGTACACTCCATTCTATGCGGTAGAGCCGTTAATGGAATTTCTGCCGAAAGACAAGAAAATATGGTGCCCGTTCGATGAAGAATGGAGTGCGTTTTATCAGTATCTTACCGAACAGGGGTTTTATGTGGAACGAAGCAGCTTGAAAGATGACAAGGATTTTTTTCACTTTGAGCCTGACGAATGGGATATTCTCGTAAGCAATCCCCCATTTTCTAAGAAGAATGAAGTCCTGAAACGAGCTTTTGCTTTTCAGAAGCCTTTTGCTCTGCTCTTGCCCGTGAACAGTATTCAGGGTAAGGCACGATACAAGATATTCAACAATGAGATTCAGATGCTTTGCTTTGATAGTCGGGTTGACTATCACACACAGCAGAATATGCTCTTTACAACAAAGGGCAATCATTTCGGATCTGCGTATTTTTGCAGAAACCTTCTCCCCACAAAACTGGAATTACGTCAGCTTGTGAAATATGACAGACCATTGATGAATTCCTCGGAGAGGGGTGATGAATAAATGGGAGTAATCAGCGATGCGATTGATGCTTTGGAGGATTGGTGCTGTGACTTATTCAAGGACGGCATAAAATCTCAGTTTGACGGAATTTCCGATCTTCTGACTGATACATTTGCTCAGACAACAGGTTCGGGAGCAAAGGGAAACCTTGTATCAAACTTTCTTACAAAGCATCCTGCTCAGTTTACGGGAACTGCCGGAAGTGCGCCGACAGGCTACGGGATTTGGGCAACTATCGAAACGCTCTGTAACAATGTTGTAGTCCCTATTGGAGGTTTCATTCTTACAGTCATCCTCTTGAATGAGCTTTGTCAAATGGTCATTCGGGGAAATAATTTCAAAGACTTCGATGATTCGATCTTTATAAAATGGATCATCAAAGCCTTATGCGGTGTAATACTTGTAGCCAACACATATTACATCGCTTCCGCACTATTTTCGTTTGGCACAAATGTATGCTCTAACGGACTTGCCACGCTGTTCGGCAGCGGTGACTATCTATCTAAAAGTCTTGCGATAAAGAAATCAGCTCTCAATAGCTTAGGCTTGGGAGAACTGATGACGGTGTGGTTCATATCCCTTATTGTTCATCTGGGAGTGATGATACTTATTGTTGCAATCGTAATTACCCTTGCAAGCCGTATCATCGAGGTGTTTATGTATCTCAGCATTGCACCTATTCCTATGGCAACAATGATGGACAGCGGAGAATGGGCAAGCATCGGTAAAAACTGGGTAAAACAGCTCTTAGCTCTTTCTTTCCAGGGGTTCTTTATCGTAGTCGCACTCGGTATTTTCAAAACGCTGTTTAGCAATATGATCGCTACGCTCAATTCAAGCAAGGACGGTGTGATAATGCAAATGGCAATGCTAATGGGATACACGGCAGCACTTATCTTTACCATTCTGCGTACAGGAGCTATCAGCAAAAGTGTGTTTAACGCACATTGACCTTGAACAAGATTGGAGGATTTATGGCACATTATGTACAAATCCCTAAAGACCTGAACGACATCAAAGAGAAGTTCATTATGGGATTTACCAAAAGACAGGTAATATGCTTTGGTATCGGTCTTGTTCTCGGAGCGCCTGTTTTCTTTCTGACGAAAACAGCTATAGGAATGTCCGGAGCAATTTTCGCTATGGGTGCAGTCGCTGCTCCTGCGATACTCTGCGGACTTTATAAGAAAAATGGTGTTTTCTTGGAGAAACAGGCAAAATATATGCGTGAATACTTTACAAGACCTCGAAAGCGGTATTACCGCACAACAAACATATTCGAGTGCTTTGAAAGGCATATCGAATACACAAGAATCAAGAAAAAGCTGAGAGATGCCGAAAGAAAAGGCTGATACGGCTTCCTATTATAGTACACTTTCGGTGTCTCCGCTTTTGAATACAAACGGAGGTTACCAATGGGATTTAGAAAGAGAAATGCCAATAAAAGTGATAACCGCAGCAAGTCTAAGGTTGTCATGGGCAAGCCAGCCTCTCAGCTTACAAAAGAGGACAAAAAAATACTTTCCGCACGAATGGCGGAAATCAAGAGTGCTAATGGCGGTAAGACTACGGTGCAGAACACGATTCCATATATGTGTATGTATAAGGACGGTGTTTGCCAGGTATCGGAGAACTTCTTCTCTATGACGATACAGTTTTATGATGCCAATTACTCTATTTCGGAGTTTGAGGAACAAAACAATATCTTCTCAAAGTATTGTGATGTTATCAATATCTTTGACAACACAATCAAATTCCAGCTTACCTTTGAAAATCAGAACAGATCAAAGGAAAAGCTCGTAAAAACGGTACAGATACCCGAACAGGACGATGATTTCAATGAGATCCGCAAGGAGTACAGCGAAATGCTGACCGATAAGCTGATGAAAGGCTCTAACGGTCAGTCGGCAAGAAAGTTCCTGACATTTGGTATCGAATCCACATCATACAAGGCAGCAAGAGCGAAGCTCATGTCGATCAAGAATGATGTAATCAAGGGCTTTAAGGCTTTCGGTGTCGAATCAGAAATGCTTGACGGCAAACAGAGACTTGAAGCTCTGTATTATGCCCTGAACCCTTACCGAAATTCCCCATTTCTTTTCGATTGGGGTGAAATGCTGAGGGCAGGAATGGACACAAAGGATTTCATCTGTCCGTCCTCGTTCAAATTCAATAAGAGCGATTTTGAGATCGGTAATGCCTACGGTGCTGTATGGGGTATGAATATCCTCGCCGGAGAGCTGTCGGACGAGATATTAAAGGACTTCCTTGAAATGCAGAACCTTTTCTGCGTGAATATCCACGTTGATCCGCTGGATCAGATAGATGCCCTGAAATTCGTCAAAAAGAAGCTCACCAATGTGGAGCAGATGAAAATCGACGAACAGAAAAAGGCATCGCAGTCCGGCTATGATCCCGACATTCTTCCGCCTGCGATCAAGATGTATATCGAGGACATTGAAAAGCTCCTCGCTGATCTGAACAGCAAGAATGAGCGTCTTTTTCATATCAGTATTTCACTGAGAGCTTATGCAAAAAGTAAAAAGGAGCTGAAACTTCTTTCTGAAATGCTGAAGCGTGTCTGCCAGAAGAATAACTGCACGATGTTTCCCTATGATTATCGACAGGAACAGACACTCGTTTCCACACTTCCGCTGTGCTATAACGAGATTCCTGTCCGCCGTGAGATGCACACAAGCGGTATCGCTATCTTCGTGCCGTTTACCACTAAAGAGCTGTTTCAGGACGGACAGGCTACCTATTACGGAATCAATACGCTGTCAGGAAATATGATACGTGCCAACAGGTCAAGACTCAAAAATCCTAATGGGCTTATCCTCGGTACGCCGGGTGCAGGCAAGAGTTTCAGCGTAAAGCGTGAAATTCTCGACTGCTTTCTTACAACAGTAGATGACATAATCATCTGCGACCCCGAAGGAGAGTATTTTCCGCTTGTTTCGGCTCTGCACGGACAGCTTATCAGAATTGCAAGCAATTCCGAACAGCATATCAACCCTATGGACATTACCATTGATGATTATCTGTTCAGCAATCCTATGGAAGTGATCGCAAATAAGTCCGATTTCCTGATTTCGCTTTGTGAGATCATTGTCGGAGGTCGCTACGGTCTTTCCGCTGAGGAACGCTCTGTTATCGACAAATGTGTTCAGAGCATCTACAAGCATTTTATCGAGAATGAGCCGACACCTGAAAAGATGCCGCTTCTCTCCGATTTGCAGCAGGAGCTTAATAATGAAGGCGAAGTCGCTCTGCGTGTAGCAAATTCTCTTGAAATGTTCGTAAACGGTAGCCAGAATCTCTTTAATCATCGTACCAACATTGATATGAGTAATCGTATCATCTGCTTTGATATTAAGGAGCTTGGCAATCAGCTCAAGAAGGTCGGTATGCTGATCGTGCAGGATACGGTATGGAACAGGGTTTCCGCAAACCGTGAAAAGAAAAAAATCACTCGCTACTACATTGATGAGTTCCACCTCCTTCTGAAAGAGGAACAGACAGCGAAGTATTCGGCTGAGATCTGGAAGCGTTTCCGTAAATGGGGCGGTGTGCCGACCGGTATCACGCAAAATGTCAAGGACTTGCTTTCTTCTCAGGAGGTTGAGAACATCTTTGATAACTCGGACTTCGTATATATGCTGAATCAGGCAGCCGGAGACAGAGACATTCTCGCTGAAAAGCTCCATATTTCTAAGGAGCAGATGAAGTTTGTAACAAACAGCGGTCCGGGCGAGGGACTTATCCGCTATGATAAAGTGCTTCTGCCGTTTACAGACCATTTTCCGATGGATACAGAGATGTATAAACTCATGACAACAAAACCTACTGAGGGTGCGTAAACTGCGCAGAATGGAGGATTTATGAGCTTACAGAGAAAAGAAAATAACCTCCGCAAAGCGCAGGCACATTTCGATAAAGTCAGCAGACGGTCGAAGCAGTTTCAGATAGACTTCCGCCGTGAAGCAAACAGCAGAGGTCGCTTTCATACCCGTGCATATATCGTCCGTGATGAGAAAACGCATCACGGCGGTCGGGGTATCGTCCATAAGTTTGCAAATGCGAAATACCGCATACAGGGCGATAAACCGTCAGTCACACGGACGATCAAATCATGGCAGCCAAAGACATTCAAGGGCAAGCTGTTCAAGGCAAATGCCCGTGCTATAAACTTTGCAGTTCACGATGTTACACAGACGGCGGTCGATACCGGTCTCGCAGCGGAAACTGGCGGTATCAAAACCGCCGGCACCGCCCAGCGTGAAGTCCGCAACAAGCTCAAACAGAAGTACACCCGTGAAGCGGTGGACGATTATCATCGTGGCGTATTTCTTGTGGGTCGCACGGCGGTCGATGCTGTCAAGGGTACGCACAATCACCTGAAAACAAAGAAGCAGTATAAGCTCGAAAAAGCGAAGTTACAGCTAAAGAAAGCTGATAACAAGATCTATAAGGCGAAAACTCAGAAGCCGAAAATGGCTGCGACAAAAGCCGATTTGAAGAAAGCAAAGGCGGAGTATAAAGCCCGAATTGTAAAAGATAAGGGCAATACGCTCTGCAAGGCGATGAACAAGCGCCGATTGCAGGCATATAAGCAGACAAAGCGTGAGCTGAAATTTGAGAGTAAACAGCTAAAAACAGAACAGCAGTTCCGTGTTAAGGAACTGCGTAATCAGAAAAAAATCACCAGAAACTCCCGTCCCGGCTTGCTTGCATTAAAGCCTGCCTCATATTCGGTAAAGCGAATGAAGGCTTCTGCGTGGCAGAAAGCTGTCAATGAAGATCAGGACAATGACGTACTTCATGCGATAGACTCGGCAAAACGCAGAATAGCTGAACCTGTCAAAGATAAGATAAGTAAGCCTCAGCGGTTACAGCGAGAAGAAAAAAAGCGTGATCGCCTGTCCGATGAAAAGTCGAAATCCAATAAAAAACTAAATCGGCAGGAAAACAAGCTGAATGAAAATCACGATAAATACAAGCAGAGAAAGAAGCGTAAACCCAAAAATAAGAAAACTAAAAAAACGGTGGCTGAGAGATTCAAGTCGGCTTTCAAATTCGTGAAAAATGTCTATGAAAAGGAAGTCAAAAAGTTCTTTGCAGCAATAGCTGTTCCGATACTTATTATCTTTCTTGTGTTTGCTTTTATCATTATGATTTTCAGCTCCATAGTTTCAGGCGGTGGTTTTACTCTCGGCACTTATGCGGCGCAGGACTATGACCTTTCCGAAGCTGAAAAGTATTACACGGAGCTTGTTTATAACTTCAATCAGAAAATACTTAAAGTCAGCGATACTTCTGATTGGAAAAAAGGTCTGACTGCTTTTGGTGCTAAGAAAAAAGACCTTAAAGATAAACCCGACAACTGGTACTGGGGCAAATCTTCGGTCTACGATTGGAAACCGCAATATGATTTCGATTGCTACAAACTGTGGGCTTTTCTGTGTGCGTATTACTATGATTTTGATGCCGATGATAACGGCGATATTAAGTATTGGAAATTCAAAAGCGATACAGAGGATTTGCTTGAGGACATTTTCAATGCGGAGTATGAGTTCGTATATTGGTATGACAATAAATCCCGTTGGGAGGAGCTTGACACCTATGTATATTTCGGCGGTGGAAGCAGTACCGACGGCAGTTACTATTATTGCGAGCAATCAGCAAGTAAAAGCAACGGAGCTTGGACTTACAAATTCAAGCCGACTTCTTATACCTCAGAGCTTGGTCAGTATCTTGACGGTGACGGCTATTGTTATATGAACAGCAATTATCGTGTACTGAACCCAAACGAAGATTATGCTCTCACGGGCTATTATGTTCTTGATAACCGCTATTATGCAGACACCGCACATACAAAGCAACCGTTCTATTGGATAGATGATAACGGCAAATTTTTCTTCCAAAATCATGACGGAGATAATCAGTACCGTTCGTTCTACGGTTGGGAGAACGATGATGCTTGGTTCATGATTACAGAATCCGATGCGAGATCGTGGACAGGCGACAGCAATTGTTCAGCTCTGTATGGTTATGTGCAGAAACAGTATTGGAAAACGGAGTGCAATCTCTACTACAACGTCAAGCAGAAAAAGACTTTTGATGAGGTCATAGAGGACAAGCTAAAATCAATGTCCCACAAGACAGAACGCTGGCAGTATTACAATCTGCTTGTCGGCAACGAGGACGGAAACACACTCTATGGCAATCATCAGACCTTGCATAATCTTCTGCCCGAGCCGTCTATCCGTGACTATTCCCTCAAAAGAGAGTTCGGATATGAAATGACAGGCTGGAATGAAGAAAGTGACGGTCTGTACCAGGGTATCAAGGTTTATGCTGACAGCGGTACAAAGCTCAAAATGCCTTTCAGCGGTAAGATAACCGACGTTGATACCGATGACAACAAGATCACTGTCCGCAAGGACGATGTACAGTATTGGTATGACGGCACGGGCGGTACTAAGCGTGATACGGAAGTCACCATTGCAAATGCGGTGCTTATAAATGACTACGAGGAGGGCGACAGTATCAAGGAAGGCAAGGAATTTGCCAAAACAACAGCCGGAAATGTTAATTTCCACATTTATATAGACACCGACGGCTACGGCTGGGACTATATTGATCCTCGGCTCGTGTTGTATTAACGGAGGTACATAATGGCTTTATATGATGCAAAAATAGAGAAATTCAGCAAAAAGGCAGAGCAGCTTGAAAGAAATATCAAGCGAGATACAGAGGAACGAAGACGGCTTCTCTCCGAAATCACAAGGCTGCGTTATCTCTCACTCTGCGAAAAGCTGAATTGTGATGGAGAGGAATTAGAAACCGTGCTTGCCAGAGAACATGAGCAGATTCAGAATATGAAGGCTCGTGGTCTGACCGATGATGAGATAGACGATCTCGGCAAAGGCGGCAAATATGAAGAACAAATGAGATTTTACTCTGAGGAGGACGATGATGAAAACAAGAATGATTAGTGCTGTGATGGCTGCTTTCATGCTTGCAGTAGCAAGTGTCGGCGGTATTACCGCTTCTGCCGAAGAAGGAACAGCAGAGACTACGGAAACAACCGCTTCTGAGCCTGCGGACGAAAGCTCCGATGATATGGAAAAGTTCCGTGAGGTCATGAGTGAGCTTGCCGAGGCAGAGACAACCGATGTTGTTCCCGACTATGACGGCGATCCCTATTACGATACCGACGGCAACGCCACCCTTATCAAGTCGGAGCAGATCATCTATAATACCGAGGAAATGCAGTTCATCGCTGTGACCACAAAGGACGGTCACGTTTTCTATGTGCTTATCAATTACACGGCAGGCAATGACGAGGACAATGTGTATTTCCTGAACAAAGTTGACGATTATGACCTGTATGCACTTCTTTACGCAGGAGATGAGGACGATGATGAAAAGGACAAGATCACTCCCGAACAGGCAGCTCAGGAAGCGGAAAAGGCTAACGGCAGAGTGCAGTCCTGCGACAGTAACGATGCTGACTATGCCGAAGATACCGCTGAGGACGGCGAGGAATCGTCTGAGTCAGCAGCTCAGGCAAAGTCTGTTCCTATGAACAAGAACAGTATGATTCTTATTTTGGGTGTGGTTGCTCTGATCGGTGTCGGTGCCGCAGGCTTCTTCCTGATGAAGAAAAAGAAAGGCGGCAATAAGACAGCGGTTCAGTTTGAGCCTGAGTATGACGATGATACAGAGATCACCGAAGAATCTGAGGACGATATGAGATTCTACGATAATCAGGACGATGAAGAATAAGAAAGAGAGGGCAAAAGAATGGAAAAGATGAAGAAGATCTGTTTATGTGCGGCAGCGGGGGCAGGGGTCGCCGGAATTGCAGGCATTTCTGCTAAGGCAGTTGAGGGTATGAGAAAGAAGTGGTTTCTCCGTGGCTTTGAAGCAGGACAGTTCATCGGCAACCTCACCGCTGCGGAGAACTTCGCTCAGGAAAAGACCGTGATTCAGCAGAAGTATGACAAGCTCTGCGAGGAGTTTGAGGAGCTTCAGGAGAACTACAACGATCTTTTTGATGACTACTACGAAGAATAATCAACTTTGAACCCAGTGGATTCAAAGTTCCCGACAACAGAACAAACAACATAAGACAATGAGAAAAGAGAGAGAATTTGTCTAATGAAGGTACTCAGTTTATTTGACGGTATCTCCTGCGGTATGCTGGCTCTGCAAAGGGCTGGCATTCCCGTGGAATGCTATGATGCGTTTGAGATCGACAAGTATGCCGTCACGGTCTCAAAGCGCAATTTCCCCGTAATCGTTCATCACGGGAATGTTTATGACGGCGATTTTACGCAGTTTCAGGGGTATGACCTTCTGCTCGGCGGTTCGCCCTGTACTTACTGGAGCATTGCCAAAAAGGACAGAGAGGTAGACTGTAACGGTGAAGGATTCAGGCTCTTTAAGGAGTATGTGAGAGCCTTAGAGGAATCAGGCTGTAAGTATTTCCTCTACGAAAACAACTACTCCGTTCATCAGTGTATTAAGGACGAGATCACAAGGGTTCTCGGTGTAGAACCTATCATGATAAACTCTGCACTTGTATCGGCACAAAACAGAAAGCGCTGTTACTGGACGAATATACCTTTTACTTCTTTCCCGGAAGATAAGGGCATTTTACTGAAAGATGTGCTTGAAAGCGGTCTGCCGTGGCAGGACAAGTCCTACTGTATGACCGCTTCTTATGACGGTGCTGTGCTGTATAACACCCTTGAACGTAAGCAGCGGACAATGGTCGCAGAGCCTATCCCGATCAATACATATCAGGGTACGGACAAGTCCCGTACCGTCATGGCAGGCTATCATAAGTACGGTGAAGCAACGATCATCAAAAATTCAGGCTTCAACGGCGGTACTACTGCGGTCGCTATGCCTATGGGAGCCGCCCAGCGTGGACGATATGTTGACGGCGAAAAGACCGAACAGCATATCGAATTTCGTGAGGACGGTAAATCCAACTGCCTAACTACGGTGCAGAAAGATTCGCTTGTATGCTCTCCCGTCCGTGTCGGACAGTATGGCAAGGGCGGACAGGGACAGCGTATTTATTCTGTTGTCGGCAAGTCTGTTACACTTTCTGCCAACGGTGGCGGTCAGGGTGCTAAGCAGGTCTATATAAGATTGATCTGCCTGACGGGGACTATGTGATACGCAAGCTCACGCCTGTCGAAGCGGAGCGTTTGCAGACTCTTCCCGACAACTATACCGCAGGCATTTCCAATACCCAGCGGTACAAGTGTATTGGCAACGGGTGGACGGTCGATGTGATCACACACATCTTGGGAGGGCTTCACGATGCTTGATGAAGCCCTGACCAAGTGCGCCGATAACAATAACTACACCATTTACACAAGTATGTGCAAGGCACAGCGTATCCTGATGCGGTCTTATTATCCTGTGTGCAGTATAAGCGGCGGTTCTGACAGCGATATTGTCCTTGACCTGATTCACAAGGTCGATGAGGACGGAAAGGTCAAGTATTTTTGGATAGATACGGGACTTGAATACTCCGCTACAAAGGAGCATTTAGACTATCTTGAACAGAAATACGGCATTACCATTGAGCGTGTCAAACCTGATAAGCCTATCCCGACCTGTGTGCGTGAGTATGGTGTTCCTTTTCTGTCGAAATATGTTTCCGAACAGATGATGCGTTTGCAGGCTCACGGATTTCAGTGGGAGGACGAACCGCTTGAAGTGCTGTTGCAGAGATACCCTCGGTGTAAGACGGCTCTGCAATGGTGGTGCGGAGAGCGATACTCTGACGAGGACGGTGTTCAGAAAATCAGCAGATTTTCAATTTACCGCAACCGTTTCCTAAAAGAGTTTATCATGCAGAATCCGCCGGATTTTCCCATATCCAACAAGTGCTGTGAATATGCGAAAAAGAAGCCCGCAAAGCGTATCGTCAAGGAACATGATGCAGACTTGGATATAACAGGTATCCGACAGGCTGAGGGCGGTATCCGTTCCGCAGCTTTCAAGACTTGTTTTTCTGAGTGCAAGTCTAAGGGGTGCAACACATTCCGTCCGGTATTTTGGTACACGGACGGCGATAAAAAGGACTATGAGCAGATGTTCGATGTTAAGCACTCCCGGTGTTATACAGAGTATGGCTTGCGGCGAACAGGCTGTGTAGGCTGTCCTTTCAGCAAACATATCAATGAGGAGCTTGCAATTATTGAGGAACATGAGCCGAATCTTTACAAGGCAGCGGTCAATATCTTCGGCAAGTCCTATGAATATACGGCGAAATACCGTGCTTTCGTAAAAGAAATGAAGGCAAAGGAAAAGGAGCAGAAAAAGAAAGATGTTTGATCCTGACATACAGAGGAAAGCAATCAGCCTTATCATGGGCTTTATTATGGAGTTTTCGGGAGTATCTTCCGAACCTGAACCGATTGAGCTGACAGCAGATAACTTGAATGTATCGACTGTTTCTGTTTCCTGCCTGAAAGTATCATGGGATTCTGAGCCTAACCGTGACTATTCTGTGAGCTGCACGTCTCATGATGATAACAATGCCTACGGCGATAATATGTACTTTGCTTTCAAAGGCAATGACCTTTGCTACATAACAGGTCTGCGTGAGAATACAGAGTACACGGTGACAGTCGAGCCTATTCTTTCTGAGGAAGAAAAAGACGGATATTCCGTAACACCTTCAACTGCTGACGGCAAGACTGAAACAGTCAAGGTCATATATGACTTTCCGTATGAGGACGGCTGGACAAACTGCTTTGCAGGCGAAAGAGCTTCGGGACTGACGGCTATGCCCAGCTCAGGGGCAATATACGGTTCAAAGGTCGATACCATAACAGAAACAGGAATACGCCGTGACGAATACGGAGATTACTGCTGTGCTATGGGTGTATGGTACGGATACTGCGGAGATCGTTTCCTGATCGAGCTTGAAAACGGTACGCAGTTTACTACAAAAATATGCGACAGCAAGGGTTATGCCGATGATGGTGAGGGTAAATATCACAACTTCGGCGGCAGCGGAAAGTGTATCGTTGAGTTTATCTATGACGATTATAACTTACCGTCCTGCGTGGCATTCTCAGGCTCATGGGGTTTTTACAACTGGAACGGTCTTGACCTCGGAGCTAATATCAAATCAATCAAAAAAATCAACTACGGTGAACCCGTAGAATACTGAAAAATGTGGAGGTTTCTATTATGAACGTAAAGAAGATCATCAAGGGAATTGTTGGACTCGGTGCTATGGCAGGTGTTGCATACGCTGCATATAAGCTCGGTGAAAGCAATGGCAAGATCAACGAGCGTTTCCGTGAAAAGTACGGCGATGACGAGGACGATATTGAGATTGACGATGATGAGGACGATGAGTTCAGGTTCTATGATAATATGATCGAGCCTGACGATGAGTGCCTTGCCCCTAATAAGGAGAAAAAGCCTTCTTTCTCTGTAAGCATACATAACTTTGCTCCGCTTGATTCCGTAAAGGTTGAGGGCATCTCGGAGAAAGATATGGATATACTTATCTATCATATCTCGCATGACAAATATACCTCGAACAAGCAGATTCGTGAGTGGCTTGAGGTTGACAAAGATACCGCTGCAAAGGTTATCTATGCACTCAGAAAAGCAGGATATATCGGGGACGAGTATTCCAACTATATGATTCCGGTCAACATCACAACTGAGGTGTATTTCCGACTCAGGTCGTACAACAATTCTACAAAGTAAAAGCACACTCCCCCCTATCAGGAAATGTGCTTTGATAATCAGATGCTTTTCTCCTATTTTTTCTCCTACAAAAAAGGTTTCTCCTATTATGATATGAAATGTAGGAGAAAGGTGTTTGCTGTCTGTTTCCCAAACTTGTGAATTTATTGATTTTGGGAAGCAGAACGTGTTATGTGTTTGTGAGCCAGTCCGAAAAGTCGATGATCTTTATGCCTTCATACTGATAGGCATCGTGGCGTGTCCTTGCAATCAGCATCTTGGGATAAGCATCCTTAATGGACAGCAGCGGTGATACCTCACGCTGAAAAGTTTTTTCATCGGTGATACTATCCGAAACCTGAATATACAGCTTCTCATCACGCTTGATCGCTACAAAGTCAACCTCTTTCTTGTAAAGGACACCGACATAAACCTCATAGCCACGGCGAAGCAGTTCAATAGCTACAATATTTTCAAGCACTCTGCCGTAGTCCATATTCTTCGTTCCGAGCTTTGCATAGCGGAAGGAATGATCGCTGAGGTAGTATTTCTCATTTGTCGAGAGATATTTCTTTCCCTTGATGTCATATCGGCGTACTTTATAAAATGCAAAGGCATTGCAGAGATACTGCATATATGAGCTGACAGTCTTATGGTTGATCTTGTCCTTATGGCTGTTAAAAGTATCAGCAATGGATCTGGCAGATGTGAGGTTCGAGATATTATCCATGAGAAAGTCAGCAAGTCTGTCCATAAGAATCGTATTGCGAATTTTATACTTTTTGCGAATATCCCTGACGATCAGAGTATTAAAGACTTCTGCAATATAGTCATATTTCGCTTGGGCGTCCTTATACACATAAGAGCCAGCCATACCGCCTTCGCAGACATATTTATCAAAGGCAGTGTAGAGGTCAGTATATGCAAAGTATTTTACATATTCAGCAAAGGAAAACGGATAAACCTTGATCTCGAAAGTTCTTCCTGTGAACAGTGTTGCAAGATCGGAGCTTAACAGAAACGCATTAGAGCCTGTGATATAAATATCGAATTTTTCTGATGCGTGTAAGCCATTTATTGCCTTTTCAAAATTATTGCACATCTGTATTTCATCTATCAGGACGAAATTATCAGCGCCTTCCTTGTAGGCTGCGTTGATATAGTCATACAACGGTCTATATTCTGTCAGATCATCAAAATCGGGCAAATTGAAGTTGATGTGTATGATATTGGCAGTCTCGATGTTAGCACTTACATAGCTTTTGAATGCTTCCAGCAATTTGGACTTACCGCTTCGGCGGACACCTGTGATGACCTTTATATCAGGCGTACCGATCACATTGATCATTTTTTCCAGATAGTCTTTTCTTTCAATCAGTTTCATAAGCACTCACGCTCCTTTAACCTTATTATACCACATCTATTTCCCGAAATCAAGTATTTTTAGATTTTGGGAAATAAAAATGAAAGGAAGTCGATATATGGCAATTCTAATCGTGGGCGAAAAGCCCAGTGTAAGCCGTGCAATCAGTTCCGTAGTAGGTGCGAACGCTACAAAGAAAGGTTACACCGAAGGCAATGGGTATATTGTATCGTGGTGTGTCGGTCATTTGGTGGGCTTGAAGTTCCCGAATGACTATGGCAACGGCTGGAACCAGAAATGGAGCTTTTCTCAGCTTCCTATGATTCCCGACAACTGGCTGTTTCAGATTACGGACAGCACAAAGGCTCAGTACAATCTTCTGAAAAACCTTATGAATAAGGACGAGGTAACAGAGATCATCTGTGCGACCGATGCGGACAGAGAGGGAGAATGTATCTTCCGCTATGTGTATAACATGGCTCGGTGCCGCAAGCCTGTGAAGCGTTTATGGATTTCTTCTCTTGAGGAATCCGCTATCCGCAAGGCACTTTCTAATATGAAGCCTATGTCCGCATACGATAACCTGTTCAATGCAGGCTATGCCCGTGCAAGAGCAGACTGGCTTGTGGGTATGAACGGCTCTCGACTGTTTTCTGTCCGATATGACGGAAAGCTCAATATTGGCAGGGTGCAGACACCTACTCTTGCAATGATCGTTCAGCGTGATGCGGAGGTAAACGGCTTTGTAAAGCAAAAGTATTACACGGCTGACCTTAACTGTGGTGCTTTTACGTTATCATCTGCAAGGATTGATGATGAGAAGTCTGCCGATGCACTTGTATCTGCCTGTTACGGCAGTACGGTCACTATCAGCTCGGTCAAGCGTGAGGTCAAGACCGATAAAGCTCCGAAGCTCTACGATCTGACAACATTACAGCGAGAAGCAAACAAGGCTTTCGGGTACACGGCACAGCAGACACTTGACTATACGCAGTCGCTCTATGAGGGCAAACTCGTCACTTATCCTCGCACCGACAGCCGGTATCTCAGCGATGATATGTTGCAGACTGCTCTTGAAGTTACTAAGCTCTGCGACAGCTATTTCGGGTTCGGCATCTCCCATACTCCTGATATAAAAAAGGTCATCAACAACAGCAAGGTATCGGGGCATCATGCGATTATACCCACAAACAGTATCGTCACGGCTGACCTTTCTTCTCTGCCGACAGGTGAAAAGAATATACTCACGCTGATCGCCGCAAAGCTGATTTGTGCAACGGCTCCGGAGCACAAGTATGAAGCTGTCAAGCTGACAGGTATCTGCAATGGTACGGAGTTCACGGCAACAGGCAGAACCGTCCTTGATATGGGGTGGAAACGCTTTATTAGGCAGACCGACAAGGAAAAGCCCGATGAAAAAGCTCTTCCTGCGGTATCTGAGGGACAGACTTTCACGGTAGCAGCAAGCAAGGGCGAACATTTCACAAGTCCTCCGAAGCCCTACACGGAAGATACGCTGTTATCTGCTATGGAACGTGCAGGCAACGAGGACTATGACGATGATACGGAGAAAAAGGGACTCGGTACTCCTGCGACACGGGCCGCAACCATTGAATCACTTGTGAAAAACGGTTATGTGGAGCGTGACGGCAAACAACTCAGGGCAACAGACAGGGGTAAGGAGCTTATCAAGGTTGTTCCCAATGAGGTAAAGTCTGCAAAGCTGACGGCTGAATGGGAATCAAAGCTACAGCAGATCGAACACGGTGAGCTGCCAGAAGCGGTCTTTATGTCGGGTATTCAACAGTTTATCACTGAGATGTGCAGTAAATACGGCTCTGTGGATAAGTCTGTTTCTTTTTCTGACGGCGGTCATGAGCCTATCGGCAAATGCCCGAAATGCGGTGCAGATGTAGTCAAGGGTAAATTTGGCTGGTACTGCAAGGGTAAGTGCGGTATGAATATCGCAAAAGTGTATGGGATATCTCTCTCCGATGCTCAGATCAAGGGACTGCTTGACGGCAAGTCCACAAGCTACACATCTAAGGGCAAAAAGACGATCGTCCTCCCTGAGATCGTGGAGAATCCGTACAATGGGAAGGTGTACTATCAGTGGAGAACGGAGAGGGGTAAATAAAAAAAACAGCAAGGGTGTCCTTGCTGTTTGAGTGTAGTTCTACAAACTGGAATTTGACGCTCTATTAATGCTATTAAACCCAATCAATAGCATTCTTTACAAGTTTGACAAATGGTTCACA